>JALOQG010000511.1 GCA_025453505.1 Myxococcota bacterium
CACATCGGCGATCGTCGTCTTGCCGGCGCCCGACGGACCCGTGATCACCGTGACGCTGCGCGCCGGCACGTCGAGCGACACGTCGTGCAGGATCTGGCGTTCGCCGTGCCAGAGGCTCACCCGTTCGAGGCGACAGGCGCGCTCGAAGTGCGCCGCGCGCGCGCCCGGATTCTCCTCGGGCACCGACTCGACGAGCGTCAGCAGTTGCTGGAGTTCGAGGAAAGGCTTCTCGACGGCGGCCACCTCCTGATACGTGGACTGCACCTTCGCGATCGCGCTCGTGGTGTTCCGCAGCAGCAGGCCGACGACCAGCATCTCGACCACGGGCACCTGCCACACGGTCCAGGCCACGCCGAAGCCGACCGCGAGCAGCACGACGCCGAGCGCCTCCTGGCCCGCGCGCATGCCTTCCTTCGCGAGCACCTGCTTGCGCGACGCCTTGCGCAGCGCCGCGTTCTTCTCTTCGAGCAGGTTCGTGAACGGACCCTGGCGGGCCGTCGCGCGCAGCGGCTTCAGGTTGCTCAGCGAGTCGACCAGGAAGATCGCCATGTCGCGGCCGCGGCGGATCTGCTGCGCGCCCGCGCGCTTCGAGAGCCGCACCAGCGAGTGCAGGGCGAGCGTCGTCGCGAGACCGAGGCCCAGCGCCGTGAGCGCGAACGGCAGCGAGATCAGGCACGCCATCACGAGGTACGCGACGGCCTGGATCGTCTTGGCGAGCAGCACGGCGGTGTACTGATACGCCTGGCCGAGGCGCTCCATCTCGCTGCCGAGCGCGGAGACGAAGCGGCCGACCGGCTGGCTCGTCGCGACTTCGCGAGCAGCACGAGCACGATGAAGACGCCGAGGACACCGACGTCGAGCGAGACGCCGAGGCGATCGACCGTCTCTCGCACCGTTCGCAGCAGCGCGGAGTCGGATTCCTGGTCCCCGGTCGCGAGACCCAGGAGCGGCACCAGGCTGGCGATCCCGATGCCCTCGAGAACGCCCGCCAGCAGCAGCGCGCCGACCACGATCCACGGATTGATCTCCGGCGACCGGAAGAAGAAGCGGAGCACGTTGCGCAAGAAACCCCCGTCCGGGTGGCGGATCCGACACCCGCCGTCCCAGCGTCGCAGGGTCGCGAGCCGGCGGCTAGGTTGGCTCGATGGAGGTCGGACTCCGGAACCCCATGCCGGCGCTACTCGTCCTCGGCTCGAAACCGGATCCGATCGTGCCCGCGCGAGGTGCGTTCGATGCGCTCGGCTGCGCGAACGCGTCGGGCCGCACGGGCCGCACGCTCGGCCTCGTCGATCCGATCTTCACGGTGCTCTCGAGCGTCGTCGCGTCGGGCAAGAACGCCTCCAACCGGCTCGCGCTCGCCGCCCTGCGCGGCCTCTACACCGAACGGCTGTTCGTATACCCGCGACCGCCCTATCCCCACTCGCTCGCCAAGCGGCTGCGCCACTTCCGGCAGGTGCTGCGCACGAAGCCCCTTCCGTTGCGGCTCGTGCTGCGCCGCGCCGGCTACCGCTACGGGCAGATCGAGTTCGCGTCGCTGGCCAGCTTCACCGAGCGCGTCCGCACGCTCTGCGGCGGCGCGCCCGAGGTCGACGCAGCGATGCGCGCGAAGGCGCCCTCCACGGGAGTGATGGCGATCGCGATCGGACTGGCGGATCGCCGCTGGGATCGCGTCATCGCGAGCGGCTTCTCGTTCGAGGTCACGCACGGCTACGCCGCGAATCCCGACATCGAGGAGCGCGGCTCCGCGGCGAGCGTACACGCCGACACCGACATCACGATCCTGCGTCACCTCGCCAAGTGCGACGACCGGCTCGCCACGACCGAGCCGATCGTGCACGAGCGCACGGGCCTCGCGCTGCTCGCGGGGCGCGCGTCGTGAGCCAGCCGGGCCTCTCGCTCGACTTCTCGAAGCTCGAGATGCGCTTCGACCCGTTTCCGATCGGCATCGCGGCGCCGGTGTTCGCGCCGTCGCTGTATGCGGAGCTCCTCGAGAACTTTCCGGACACGAGCCTCTTCGAAGAGCACCGTACGCTCGGCAAGCCGGGCGCCAAGCTGACGCTCTCGGAAAAGAGCAATCCGTCCCGGTATCACGCGTTCGTACGCGGCACGCCCGCATGGCGCGCGTTCCACCGCGAGATCAAGAGCGACGCCTTCCCCTACGCGATCATGGACGTGCTGCGGCGGCATCACGTCGACCTCGGCTACGAGCGCGTCTCGACGCTGCACCGCACGATCAAGGTCCTGCGCAACCGCAGCTTCGACTACCTGGTGCGCAACCCGCGGCTGCGCGCCCGCTTCGAGTTCTCGATCCTGCGCGGCGACGGCGGGCACCTGCCGCCGCACACCGACGCGCCGTCCAAGGTCGCGACGCTGATCCTCTCGATGGCGCGCCCGGGCGAGTGGAACCCGGCGCACGGCGGCGGCACCGACATGCTGAAGCCGCGCGACGTCGCGCGCGCGTACAACGAGACCAACGAGACCGCCGATTTCGAAGAGATGCAGGTGGTGCACACCTATCCGTTCGAACCCAACCAGGCGATCGTCTTCGTGAAGACCTACGACTCGTGGCACTCGGTCGCGCCGATCCGGGCCGGCGATCCGAACGTCCTGCGACGCACGCTCACGATCAACATCGAGCGCTTCTGAGCACGGCGACGACGCGGGCGTAGGCGTCGCGCTTCGCGATGCCGGCCGCCGCGGCGATTGCGGTCGCAATCTCCTTGGCGCGCAGTCCCTGCCCCGCGAGCGCGGCGATGCGCGCGTCGATCGCGGCGGCGTCTGCGAGCGCGGGCGCCGCGCCGGCCGCCTCGTCGGCGCCCGCCACGACGATCGTCACCTCGCCGCGCGTGCCGTCCGCGAAGCGCTCCGCGAGCGCGCCGAGACTCCCGCGCGCGTGCTCCTCGTGCACCTTGGTCAGCTCGCGCGCGACCGACGCGCGCCGCTCGCCGAGCGCGGTCGCGAGCGCGCGCAGCGTGGCCGCGAGACGCTGCGGCGACTCGAAGAGCACGAGCGTCTCCGGGCGGTCGCGCAGGCGCGCCAGCAGGCGATCGCGCTCCCCGGCCTTGCGGGGCAGGAAGCCGAGGAACGTGAAGGACGCCGCCGGGAGGCCCGAGGCGACCAGTGCGGC
>JALOQG010000101.1 GCA_025453505.1 Myxococcota bacterium
GCACGAGCGGTGGCGGCGGAGGCAGGCTGGGACGCGATCGGTGCGCTGCTCGGGAGCGCGCTCGGCGATCGCGGTCCGGTGGCGCTGGCCGCCGTCGAGGTCTTCGAGCGGGTCGCCCCCGCGCTGCCGATCGAACGCGTCTGCGCGGTGCTCGATCACGAAGATCCGGAAGTCGTGCAGGGCGCGCTCGCGTGCATCCGGCGTCACGGACGCGAAAGCGAACTCACCGCGACCCTTCCGCTGCTCTCGCATCCGCACTGGGCCGTGCGCGCGGGAGCGATCGAGGCGATCGCGGAGCGGCGCTTCGTCGCGGCGGTGCCCGCGATCCTGCGGCGGCTCGACGGCGAAGAAGACGAGTTCGTGCGCGGCACCCTGCTGCGCGCGCTCGAGCGGCTCGAGGAGGCGTAGCCGGGCACGATGACGGCCGACGACCTCGTCATGAGCGACGCCGAGTTCCGCATGATCGCGGAGTTCCTGCGCGGCAGCTGTGGGCTCCACTTCGGCAACGAGTCCCGCTACCTGCTGGAGCGTCGCATCGCGCGGCGCTGCGCGGATCTCGGGATGCGCTCGTTCACGGCCTATCACTACGCGCTGCGCAGCGACACGACGGGCGAGGGCGAACTCGGCTGGGCGATCGACAACCTCACCACCAACGAGACGTACTTCCTGCGCGAGCGGCGCCAGCTCGAGGCGCTGATCGAGGAGATCGTTCCGGCGGTGCAGGCGCGCCGCGGCGGCTCCGGCACCGCACCCGTCTCGGTGTGGAGCGCGGGTTGCTCGTCGGGCGAGGAGCCGTACTCGATCGTGCTGATGGCGCTCGAAGCAGGTCTGTCTCCGGGCCGCGATCTCCGCGTCTACGCCTCCGACATCTCGCGCCAGATGCTGCAGAAGGCACGCCGCGGCGTGTACCGCGAGTCGAGCTTCCGGCAGATGGATCCGTTCCTGCGCGAGAAGTACTTCACGCTCAAGGACGGCTCGTACCGCATCTCGGACGAGATCAAGAAGCACGTGCACTTCGCGCACTTGAACCTGCTCGACGACGGCAAGAGCGCGCTGCTCGGGTCGCTCGACGTGATCCTGTGCCGCAACGTGATCATCTACTTCGACCTCGAGACGAAGCGCCGCGTGATGCGCACGTTCCACCAGAAGCTGCGCCCGGGTGGCTTCCTGCTGCTCGGCCACTCGGAGTCGCTGATCAACCTGTCGACCGACTTCGAGCTCAAGCACCTGCGCCACGACATGGTGTACCGGCGCCCGGACGAAAACGATCCGTGGCACGAGACGGCCGCGCGCACGCTCGCGCTCGCCGATCGGCGGAGGGGCGCATGAGCAGCCACGCCGCTCCGATCCGCGTGCTGGTGATCGACGACTCGGCGTTCAGCCGCCGCACGATCCGCCGCATCCTCGAACGCTCGCCGCTGGTCGAGGTGATCGACGCCGCGCGCGACGGCGAGGAAGCGCTGCGCAAGACGCTCGAACTGCGCCCCGACCTGATCACGCTCGACCTCGAGATGCCGCGCATGGACGGCTTCACGTTCCTGCGTCTGGTGATGAGCCGCTGCCCGACGCCCGTGATCGTGATCAGCGGCCGCAAAGGCGAGCAGGACGTGTTCCGCGCGCTCGACTTCGGCGCGGTGGACTTCATCGCCAAGCCGACGCCGCGCGCCGGGGAAGAACTCGAGACGATCGAGCAGGAGCTGCTGCGCAAGGTCCACGCCATCCGGCAGCTGCGCATCGAGAAGGTTCGCGCGCGGCTCGACGCCGGCGTGGCACCGGCGCGCGCCGTGCAGCCGGCGGCGCGCAGCGTCAACGCGCCGCGCCTGGTCGCGATCGGCTCGTCGACGGGCGGTCCCGCCGCACTGATGCAGATCCTCGGCTCGTTCGTCGCGGCGCCGCCCGTTTCGGTCGTCGTCTGCCAGCACATGCCCGAAGGCTTCACCCGCGGCTTCGCCGAACGCATCGATCGCCTGACGCCGTTCGCCGCGCGCGAGGCGCAGGACGGCGACGAGCCGACGCCCGGCACCGTGCTCGTGGCGCCGGGCGGCATGCACCTCGAGTTCGAGCGGCGTGGCGCGCGCACGGTCGCGCGGCTCGCGGCCTCGGGCCCCGGCGACAAGTACGCGCCGGCTGTGGATCGCGTGTTCGCGTCGGTCGCGAAGCACTGGGGACCGGAGGTGCTCGCGATCGTGCTGACCGGCATGGGCGACGACGGACGCGATGGCGTGCGCGCGGTCAAGGAGGCCGGCGGGCGCGTGGTCGCGGAGTCCGAGCAGACGGCGGTCGTGTTCGGCATGCCGCAGCAGGCGATCCGGACCGGGGTGGTGGATGCAGTGCTGCCGCTGCCGGAAATCGCGACGGTGATCGAGTTCGGTTGTGCGCGCGCACGGCGCGGCGAAGCGTGAGGTCGGCATGAGCGAGAAACGAGACGGGCTCTTCGCGCGCGCCGAGGAAGTGCTGTCGGTCTTCCGGCGCGGCGCCGAGTTCACCCAGGAGCTGCTCAAGGAGAACGAACGCCTGCGGCGCGCCGTCGCGGAGTACCAGACGCAGCAGCTCGCCGCGTCGGACGAGCACGCGTGGGAGAAGCTGCGCTGCGAGCTGATCGGGCGCATCCAGAGCCTCGAGGGCGAGCGCGACGACATGCTCGAGCGCTTGCGCCAGATCGAGGGCGAGAACCGGCACTTCGCGGAGCGGTATCTCGAGATCGAGGAAGAGAACAACAACCTCGCCAGTCTCTACGTGGCGTCCTACCAGCTCCACTCGACGCTCGACCTCTCCGAGGTCGTGCAGATCGTCGTCGAGATCGTGATCAACCTGGTCGGCGCGGAGATCTTCGCGATCTACATCCTCGACGAGCGCACCCAGGTGCTGTCGCCGGTCGCGTCCGAGGGCCGCGAGCTGGGCGAGTTCCTGCCCTGCGCCCTGGGGCAGGGCATGATCGGCGCGGCGGTCGCGACCGGAGAGACGCAGACCGGCGACGCGGCGGGCCCGGACGACGTCGAGCGCCCGCTGGTGTGCGTGCCGCTGCGCGTGCAGGAGCGCCCGATCGGCGCGATCGCGATCCACAAGCTCTTGCAGCAGAAGGACGGCTTCTCGGCGCTCGACCACGAGCTCTTCACGCTGCTCGGCGGTCATGCCGCCACGGCGGTGTTCGCGGCGCGACTCTATTCGCAGTCGGAGCGCAAGCTGAACACCATCCAGGGATTCATCGACCTCCTGACCAAGTGAGAGGGGACCGCCCGCGCAGCGGGCGGGGAGGACGGCACATGGCGCGGCACCGGATCTTGATCGTCGAAGACAGCCCCACGATGCGGCAGCTGCTCGTCTTCGCGCTCAAGCGACTCAAGGACGTCGAGATCATCGAAGCGCAGGACGGCATGGACGGCCTGCGCAAGGTGTCCAGCGACCACTTCGATCTCGCACTCGTGGACATCAACATGCCCGTCATGGACGGCCTCAAGCTGATCAGCCTGATCCGCGGCGAGGACAACCTCAAGGACATGCCGATCATCGTGATCACGACCGAAGGCGCACGCGAGGATCGCGAGCGCGCACTCGCGCTCGGCGCGAACGAGTATCTCACCAAGCCGATCCAGGCGAACAAGGTGCTGCGCGTCGCGCAGGGCCTGCTCAAGGCGGAGTGATGTTCCAGAACCTCTCGCCCGGAGCCCGCCTGCAGCTGCGCATGGCGATCCTCACCTTCGTGTCGAGCACGATCAACATCGGAGTGATCGCGCCGTTCCTGATCCGCCTGCTGGACTGGGACTCGGCGCAGTGGCGCGCGTTCTGGGTCGTCGTCTCGTGCTGGATCGTGGTGCTGGCGGCCGTCTCGCAGCTCATGCAGAAGGCGGTGAAGGAGCTCGCGCGGTGGCTGGACCGCGAAGCGGCCGGCTCGGCGACGCCCGAGGACGAGCTGCGGGCATTCGGCGCCTCGATCGACATCGTGCGCCAGGTCATCGTGAACTCGTACCTGTTGTGGCCGGCCGGCGCGGCGTGCGTGGCGTTCTCGATGAAGTTCTTCGCCCCCGGCGTGACCTGGACGCACGTGCTCGCGCTCTGCGGCGCCGGCGCGCTCGGCGGCGCGGTGTCGAGTCCGACCGTCGCGTTCTTCTTCAAACGCGAGATCGACCCGCTGCGCGCGCGCCTGGCGCAGAGGATCGAGGATCCGGATCTGCGCGAGCGGGCGGTCCGTCCGCTGCCGCTGGTTTGGAAGCTGCAGGGCACGGTGCTGCTCACGACGGTCGTGCCGATCCTCGTGATGGTGATGGTCGTGCAGCGCCAGGTGGAGCTGCTGGCCGCCGAGTTCGTGCACGCGCAGCAGCGCGAGTGGCTAGACAGCGACGAGCCCGAGAACCTCGCCGCCTCGTCGCACGCGCCGTTCGTCTCGCTGGGCGGAGCCTGGTGGCTGCTCGACTCCGAGAGCGGCCGCACGATCGCGCGCAGCGACACGACGCGCGAGACGGACGCCGCCGCGCTGGTCGCCGGTGCGAACTCCCAGAGCGGGACGGGCATCGAATCGGGCTACTTCTACTCCTGGCAGCGCAGCCTGCGCGGCGATCGCGTGCTGGTCACGCTGCTCCCGCGCGCCGCGCTGGGCCGCTTCACCGGCGTCGCACCCGAGGTGTACGGCCTGCTCGGACTGGCGCTCGTGATCGCGTGTGCGGCGGCGTGGATCGTCGCGCGCGATCTGGCCAAGGGCATCGTCGCACTGCGCGCGGAGGCCGAGCGCATCGCGCAGGGAGATCTCACACGCGCCGAGGTCTACGAGTCGGAGGACGAACTCGGCGAACTCGGGCGCGGCTTCGACCGCATGCGCCAGTCGCTCCGCGAGACCGTGCGACGCGTCGCGGGCGCGGCCGACGGCGTGGACGACGCGGCGAACCAGATGGGCCGCGTCGGGACCTCGGTCGCGGAGGGCGCGGGCGAGCAGGAGCGCGGCATCGCGCAGGCGCGCGAATCGACCGATTCGATCCGCGAACAGGTCACCGGCATCACGAGCTCCGCGCAGGCGCTCTCGGCCTCGGTCGAAGAGTCGTCGAGTTCGATCCTCGAGATGGGAGCGGCGGGCGAAGAGCTGAACCACACCGCCTCGGCGCTCTCGATGCGCGTCGAAGAGGTGTCGAGCTCGATCGAGCAGATGATCCGCGGCGTCGCCGAGATGGGCCGCCACGTCGAGGGCCTCTCGGACGCGGCGATCGAGACGCAGTCGTCGGTCGCCGAGATGGCCGGTTCGATGCGCGAGGTCGATTCGAACGCTCCGGAGACGGCGCGACTCTGAAGGTGCAGGAGACGATCGTCGGCATGGAGGCGATCCGCGACGCGACCGACACCGTCGAGAAGGTGATCCGCGGCCTCGGCGAACGCGCCAAGGAGATCGGCGCGATCGTCGACGTGATCGACGACGTCGCCGACGAGACCAATCTGCTGGCGCTCAACGCCGCGATCATCGCGGCGCAGGCGGGCGAGCACGGCCGCGCCTTCTCGGTGGTGGCCGACGAGATCAAGGAGCTCGCCGATCGCGTGATGGCGAGCACCAAGGAGATCGGCTCGCTGATCCGCGCCGTGCAGTCCGAGAGCGAGGCGGCCGTGCACGCGATCGAGCGCGGCGCCGAGAGCGTGTGGTCGGGCGTCGAGCGTTCGGCCGAGGCGGGCGAGTCGCTGGAGGCGATCACGCGCGCCGCGCGCGAGAGCGGCGGGCGCATCGCGGAGATCGTGCAGGCGGTGCAGGAGCAGGCCCGCGCGGCGTCGCACGTTTCGGAGCTGATGGAGCGCGTGCGCGGCGGCGTCGAGCAGCTGCGGGGCGCGACGCACGAACAGGAACAGGGACACGCCGTGGTGCTGCGCGGTACGACCGCGATGCGCGACGCGGCGCAGCAGGTGCACCGCACCACGGAGGAGCAGGCGCGCGGCGGCAACCAGATCCGCGCCGGCATCGAGATCGTGCGGGCGGCGGTCGAGCAGATCCACCAGGCGCTGCAGGACCAGACGGCCGCGTGTCGCCAGTCGGCGCAGTTCATGGGACAGGTCGCGGCGCGGGCGCGCACGAATCACGAGTCGGCCGAGGAGATGGAGCAGGCATCGGTCGCGCTGCGCGCGGCCGCCGATGCGATGCGCGAGCACATCCGGCGTTTCAACACCTGACCCCACCGGCGGCCCTTTGCTATGGGTGCCGCCGATGGCGATGCGGGGCGCGTTCCGGCTCGAGAGCCGGCGGATTGCGAAGCGGCGGCCTTTCGGCATGCGGGCCGGGACGCTGGCGCGGGCCGCTCTGCTCGCCGCGGCGGTCGCGTCGGGCGCGGGCTGCAGCGGCTACCGCTTCGTGCGCAGCAGCGAAGGACTCGGTCCGGTCCAGCGCGTCGCGATCCAGACGCTCCAGAACAACTCCTACGAGCCGGGTCTCGAGGTGCTGGTGACGGACGCGCTGCGCCGCGAGTTCCAGCGCCGCGGCGGCGCCACGCTGGTCGCGGATCCCGCGCAGGCCGATCTCGTGCTGGCCGGCTCGGTGCTGGAGCTGCAGACCTCCGCACGGAGCTTCTCGTCGATCGCCTTCGCGCTCGAGTACCAGGTCCAGATGCAGATCTCGCTGGTTGCGACGCGCGCCGACGGCTCGGCGGTCGCGATCGATCCGAACGCGCTCTTCGAGTGGGAGCTGTACCTGACCAGCGCCGACGTCGAGGCCGAGCGCCGGAATCGCGACGAGGCGCTGCGGCGCCTGGCGTCGGTGCTCGCGTCGCGCGTGCGCGAATCACTGGCCGAACGGCTGGCGCGCTCGCAGTGAAGCCGGACGCGCTCGCCGCGGAGCTCGCCGAGGGCCGCGTGCGCGGCGCGTATCTGGTCGGTGGCGGCGAGGCGCTGCTGCGCGACGAGGCGGTCGCCGCGCTCGAGCGAAGCGTGCTGGGCGAGAAGCCATCCGACTTCAATCTCGATCGGCTCGACGGCGACGCGACGACGGCCGGCGCGCTGCGCGATGCGCTGCGCATGCTGCCGGTCTTCGCCGAACGCCGGCTGGTGCTGCTGCGCGAGCCGGCCGGTGGCCGCGGCGCGTGGAAGTCGATCTGCGAGGCGCTGCCGGCGCTGGTGCGCGAGCAGACGGATTCGCCCTGCGTGCTGGTCGTCGTGGCCGGGGCTCTCGATCGGCGCACGGCCTGGGTGAAGGCCTTCGGCGACGCGCTCGTCGAGTGCGAGGCCCCGCGGCATGCGCGCGAGCTCGCGGCCTTCGTCAAGGCGGATGCGAAACGTCTCGGTGTCGCGCTCGAGAGCGGCGTCGCCGAGGCGCTGGTCGAACGCGTCGGTGCGAACCTGCTCGGGCTACGCAGCGAGCTGGAGAAGGCGTCGCTGCTGGCGGGGCCCGGCGCGAAGATCGCCGTCCGCCACGTGACCGACTCGGTGGCGGATCTCGCCGAGCAGCCGATCTGGGACCTGACCGACGCGATCGGCGAAGGACGCGCCGACGACGCCCTGATCGTGCTCGCGAAGGCGCTCGGTGCGGGCGCGCCGGCGCCGGTCGTGCTCGGGACGCTGGCGTCGCATTTCCGCAAGCTGCTGCGCGTGCGAAGCGGCGGAGGCGTCGCGGCGCCGCCGTTCGTGCAGCGCAAGCTCGAGTCGCAGGCGCGTCGCTATCTGCCGCTGCGACTCTACGCCTGCGTGCGCGCGATCCACGAGACGGACGAGGCGCTCAAGGGTCAGAGCAGCCTGCCGCACGAACTCCTGCTCGAGCGGCTCGTCCTCGGACTCTCGGCCTAGGAGCCGAGAAGCGGGTTCAGGCCTTCTTCGCCCGGTTCGCGGCCTTGGCGAGGCGCGAGACGAGGCGGCTGGCGCGGCCCTTCGGGATGATGCCCTTCGACGCGGCCTTGCGGAGCGCGCGCTCCGCCACGCGAAGCCGGGTCTCGACGCCCGCGGCGCCGGACTCGATCTCGCTGCGCACTTCCTTCACGACGCTGCGGGTCTTGCCGCGGATCGTGCGGTTGTGCTCCCGGCGCTTGATGTCCTGCCGGGCTCGCTTCTGCGCGGACTTGTGTCGGGCCACTGGTTCTCCAAGCTCCTCGAGGGCCCGGCAACATAGAGGCCGACCCCTCCGCCTGCCATGCCGCATCGCCTCGGAGGCAAGCGACCCCGCTCGCAGCGGGAAATGTCGGAAGTACCCCGAGACGCCCAAGCGGCGTCCGGCACCTCTTCCCGGGCCGCAAAGAGCGAAGCCCCATCAGTAAGGGTCTGCCCCCGAGTTGCCGATAGGACGCCCGGACGGGTCCACCCGCAGAGGGGGAGCGTGTGACCGGGAAGCGTCTGGCGTGGATGATGGCGGCGGTGCTCGGCATCGGCGGCGTGGCTGCCCGTGCCGAAGATCCCGTGCTGCCCGAGTTCGAGGCGCCGGCGCCCGTGGAAGCCGTGCAGCCCGATCCGCCGGCGCCCGTCGCGGCGGAGCCGGCTCCGCTCGCGCTCGCGCTCGGTCGCCTCGAAGAGGCCTGGGCGGAGCCCGCCGGCGATCTCGCCGAACGCGCGGAGCGCACGCGTGCGGTGGCCGACGAACTCCACGTCGCGAGTCTCGATCCGCTCGCGCGCGCCGCGCTCTTCGACTCCGGATCGCGCGCTTCCGCGCGGGAGCGCGCCGAAGCCGCGGCCCGACTCGCCCCGGACCTGCCGCTGGCGCACGCGGCGCGTGCACGGGCCGCGTGGGGCGGCGGATCCGTGCTCGACGCCCTCGATGCGGCCGGTGCCGCGATCGTTTCGCTTCCGCGGCACCTCGAGAGCTGGCTCTGGCTCGGTGCGACCGCTTCGGTGCTCGCCATGTTCGCGATCGCGGCGGGGGCCGTCGTGTTCCTGCTGGCGCGCGGCATCGCGACGGCCCGCTTCGCGGCGCACGACTTCGGCGATCTGATCGAAGCATCGACGCCGGCCTTCGCGCGGATCGCGGGACTCGCGGCGATCGCGCTCGTTCCGGTCGCGTTCGGAGAAGGGGTCGCTGGTCTGGCGCTCGGTCTCTTCGCGATCGCGCTGTGCACACCGGCGCGCGAGCCGCGCATCGCCGCGGGCGTCGCGGTCGTGTGTCTGCTCGCGGCACTGTATCCGCTCGGCGAGATCGCCGGCGCGCGCGTCGCCGCGGTCGCGTCGGCGGACCCGGTGCTGCTCGCGAGCCGCGCTGCGGAGACCGGCTTCGTGGATCCGATCGACGCCGCGCGCCTGGCACGCGCCGGAGCGAAGCCGCTCGACGCGGACGGCGACCCGATCGCAGTGCAGGCGCTCGCCCAGTGGCAACGCCGCGCGGGCGACCTCGCCGCCGCCGACGCGCGCTATGCCGCGCTGCTGGGCCGCGCCGAAACGGATCCCGCGCTGCTCAACAACGCGGCGGCGGTGAAGCTCGCGCTCGCCGATCCCGCGAGCGCCATCGATCTGTATCGCCGCGCGCTCGAAGCGGAGCCGTCGGCGCTGCTCTGGTTCAATCTCTCGCAGGCGCACGGCGCCGCCATCGACGTCGAGCAGCACGACCGGGCGCTCGCCGCGGCGCAGGCGATGGATCCGCAGGTCGTGCGCGACCTGACCGCGCGGCTCGCGAACGCGCGGGCCGCGTTCGCGGCCGAGCTGCCGCTACCCGCGGCGCAGATGCGCGAGCGGCTTCTCGCCGGCGACGCGTCGCAAGCGGCCCGCGAGCTGCGGTCCGCACTGGCTCCGGGCTGGCTCGGTCGCTCGCTCGGTATCGCGCTGCTCGCATTCGTGGCGGTGGCGTTCGCGGTCGTGATCGGAACGCGGAACGTCGAGGCGTCGAGCGCGTGTCTCGACTGCGGATCCCGGCTGTGTCGCCGCTGTGGTACGGCGCCGCGTGGCGAAGGCCGCTGCGAGACGTGCCAGAACCGGCGCTTCCAGGGACGCGCCGCGGCGGCGTGGGACGGCGCGCGCTCGGGTTCGCTCGTCGAACGCGCCGGGCGCCTCGCGCGGCGGCTGCTGCCCGGCCTCGCGGGCGGCTCGCGCTCCGCGCTCGGCCTTCCCGCCGCGATCGCAGGCTGCGCGGCGCTCGCCTTCGCGATCGGACACGATGCGGTGTTGCCGGATCCGGGCAGCGTCGGGGCGGCCGGCTCGTTCGCCCTCGGCGCCGTCTCGCTCGTGGCCGGCCTCCTCTATCTGATCTGCGTCGCGCTGCACGCGCTGCGGGATCGCGGGAGCCGCGCGTGACCGTCGCATTGCACGGCAATCTCCAGGACTTCGGAATCGGCGAGGTCTTCCAACTCATCGGGCAGCAGCGCAAGACCGGAGTGCTCGAGGTGCGCGGCGAGCAGGGCGAGGTGGAGCTGCGCTTCGATTCCGGCGGCGTCGTCGCGGCGGTGCCGGCGGCGGAACGGCCCGACGCGCCGCTCGTCGAGATGATCGCACGCTGCGGCGTGGTGCCGCGCGACCGCCTGAACGAGCTCGAGCGCGAGGTCGAAGCGACCGAGCCGCTCACGCCGCGGATCGTCGGGGCCGGGCTCATCGATCCGGACTCGCTGCGCGAGATCGAGGATCTGCTCACGCGCGAGACGATCTTCGAGCTGCTGCGCTGGGAGTCCGGCTCGTTCCGCTTCGTCGCGCAGCCGATCGCGCACGATCGCCCGGCCGAACAGCTGCTCGGCGCCGAGCAGGTGTTGATGGACGGCCTGCGCATGGTGGACGAGTGGCGCGCCTTCAGCGCGGAGCTTCCCGCGGAGCACGTCGTGTTCCGGCGCCGCGGCAGTCTCGAGGAGTACCGCCACTCGCCGGCCGGCCGCGCCTCGCCGACGCTGGCCGAAGCGGAACGCATCTACATGCTCGTGGACGGGCGCGCGAGCGTGCGTCGCGTCGTCGATCTTTCGCGGCTCGGCACCTTCCTGGCGATGCGCGTGCTCGTGCAGCTGGTGCGAAGTGGTTGGATCGAGCCGGTACGCGCGCGACGCGATCCCGAGCCGCGCGCGAGCGCGCCGCCGTACTCGTCCGAACGCCGCCGGCGCCTCGCGTTGATCGGGCCTTTCGTGCTGCTGCTCGGGCTCGCCGGGATCGCGTGGTGGGGCAGGGCGGCGCCGGAGCCCGAACCGCTCTCCCTGCCGGGCGGTGTGCTCGCGCAGGCGCGCACGCGTTTCGACGCCGCGCGCTGGCGTTCGCTGCTGCTCGCGCATCGCCTCGCGACCGGCCGCTGGGCGGGCGGCCTCGAAGAGGTCGCCCAGTGGGCCGGCGACGCCGCGCCCGCGTTGACGCGTTCGGAGCGCGACGCCTACTATCTTGGCCACCGCGGCGAAGGCGCCATCCTGCTCGCGCCGGATCGCTGAACGGGAACTCCACGGGAGACCCGCCCCACAGGAGATCGAACTGGCCGACTCCACTCCGCTCCCGCCCCCCGCTTCGAACGAAGCCAGCACCCGGCAGACCCTCGTTTTCGACGACAACCGCATGGCCGCCGAACTCTACGGCGAGGGCGAACGCACGCTGCGCGTCCTCGAGCAGGAGCTCGGCATCGACGTGCGCGCGCGGGGCAACGAAGTGCGGTTGATCGGCCCGATCGGCGCGGTCGCCGCGGGCCGCAAGGTGCTCGAGGAGATGTACGGCTGGCTGCGCAGCGGTCATCCCGTGACCGCGCGCGACGTGGCCTCGGCGGCGCGCATCGCCGCCGGCCGCCCCGAAGTGCCGCTGCAGGAAGTCTACGAAGACGTGCTCGGCGCGGTCGGCGCGCGCCGCCGCGTGACCGCGAAGAACCTCTCGCAGCGGCGCTACGTGGAGTTGATCCGCGATCACGATCTCGTCTTCGCGCTCGGCCCCGCCGGCACCGGCAAGACCTATCTCGCGATGGCGTGCGCGATCGCGGCGCTCAACCGCCGTGAGGTGTCGCGCGTGGTGCTGACGCGTCCGGCCGTCGAGGCCGGCGAGAAGCTCGGCTTCCTGCCCGGCACGATGGCCGAGAAGGTCAATCCGTACCTGCGCCCGCTCTACGACGCGCTCAACGACATGATGGCCTTCGACAAGGCGGACCGGCTGATCGAGCGTGGCGTGATCGAAGTCGCGCCGCTCGCCTTCATGCGCGGCCGTACGCTGAACGACTCGTTCGTGATCCTCGACGAGGCGCAGAACACCACCAGCGAACAGATGAAGATGTTCCTGACCCGCCTCGGCTTCGACTCGAAGGCGGTGGTCACGGGCGACACCACGCAGATCGACCTGCCGACCGACAAGCCGAGCGGGCTGATCGAGGCGTCGCGCATCCTCGACGGCGTCGAGGGCATCGCGTTCCAGCGCTTCACCGACGCCGACGTCGTGCGGCACCCGCTGGTGCAGAAGATCATCCGCGCCTACGAGCGCGCCCAGAACGAAGACGCCGCCGGCGAGCGATGACCCTGCGCATCAGCGGACCCCCGCGCGCCGCGCGCCTGCCGCGCTTCGACCGGCGCCTGCTCGCCGCGCGTGCGCGCGCCGCGCTGCGCGCGATCGGCCAGCCGCGTGCGGAGCTTTCGCTGGCGCTCGTCGACGACGGCGCGATGGGCGAGCTGAACGTCGCGCACCGCGGCAAGGTCGGCCCGACCGACGTGCTCTCGTTCTCGCTCGTCGAAGGCGCCCACGCCGAGCATCGCGGCGCGCTACTCGGGGACGTCGTGATCGACGTCGAGCAGGCCGCGCGCCAGGCGCGGCGCGCGCGCCGCACGCTCGACGACGAGCTGGCGAAGCTGCTGATCCACGGCGTCCTGCACCTGGTCGGGCACGACCACGAGGCCGACGACGAGGCGCGCCGCATGCGCGCCGAGGAGCGGCGGCTGTGGAAGGCGCTCGTCGCATGAGCCGCACGCGCCGTGCTGCGTGGCTGGCCGCCTTCGCCGTCGTGCTCTTCCTCTCGTTCCCGCATCCGGTCGGCGCACGCGTGCTGGATCTCGGTCTCGCGCTCGCCTGGTTCGCGCCGGCGCTGCTCTTGCTCGGGCTGCGCGGGCTCGCGCCGCGCGCGGCGGCCGGCGCGGCGTTCGCGGCCGGGCTGGTCGCACACGCGATGGTGTTCCACTGGATCTACGTCGCGACGGTGCACTACGGGCACGCGCCCGCACCGGTCGGCGTGCTCGCGGCGTTTGGCCTCGCGCTGTATCCGGCGTTCTTCTTCGGAGTCTTCGGCGCGGCGTGGGCCGTGCTCTCGCGCGCGCGGCTCGACGCGCCGCTCGCGGCCGCGGCGCTGTGGGTCGCGCTCGAACACGCGCGCTCCTTCGTCGCGACCGGGATGCCGTGGGCGCTGATCGGCTACACGCAGCACGCGAACGCGCCGCTCGTGGCCTGGGCGCCGTTCACGGGCGTCTGGGGCATGAGCTTCGTCGTGGTGGCGATCGGCGCGACGCTCGCGCGCGCCGTCGCGCTGTGGCGCGTGGATGCGACGCTCGGCGTCGCGCTCGCGGCGCTCGCCGCGCTGCTCGGCGCGGGCGCGCTCGACCTCGCGCGCGATCCCGGTCAGCCGCCGGAGACCGTGCGCGTCGGCGTGCTGCAGGGCAACGTCGATCAAGGCGTGAAGTGGAGCCCGGAGTGGGCCGAGCGAACGCTCGCCGACTACGAGGCCTTGACCCGGCGCGCGGCCGACGACGGCGCGCAGGTCGTCGTCTGGCCCGAGACCGCGGTGCCCGGCTCGCCCGACTACGACCCGATCCTCGCGGAGCGGCTCGCGGCGCTGGCGCGCGAGCTTCGCGTGGCGCTCGTCGTCGGCGCGGTCGGCGTCGAGCCGCACGCCGAGGGCGGCCTGCGCTACTTCGACAGCGCCTTCGTCCTCTCGCCCGACGGCGCGTCGGCGGATCGCT
>JALOQG010000102.1 GCA_025453505.1 Myxococcota bacterium
CTGTTGCATCGGAACGAAGGAAGTAGGAATCGGGCCGCCCGGAGGCAGGCCCTCCCAGTAGCCGGGCCGCGAGGAGTCGGACAGCCCGAGGTCCATCCCCAGCGGGCGTTGCCCGTCCCCGGAGATGCCGAAGAGCGGATTCGCGGGCGAAAGCGGGGTGTAGAACGGGGCCCCGGCAGACGCGATCTGCGCAAGGCCGACCGTCAACACGACACCGAGAAGCAACGATCGGGGCATCTTGCCCTCCCTTCGTCCTCGCTAGCGCCCCTCGAACGCCGGCTTGCGGCCCTCGAGGAACGCCTTCACGCCTTCCTGGAAGTCCTTGGTGCGGAAGAGCGGCAGCAGCTGCAGGTAGACCTGGTGCACGTTGGACTCGAAGGAGTCGTCGAGACCGAGCCGCATCATGCGCTTGATCGCCTGCACGGCGAGCGGCGCGTTGTCGGCGATCTCCTGCGCGAGCGCCTGCACTTCCTTCTCGAAGAGTTCGTGCGGGACGATCTTGTTGACGAGGCCGAGTTCGAGGCACTCGGGTGCGAGCAGCGTGCGACCGGTGAACGCGATCTCGCACGCCTTCGCCCAGCCGACGAGGCGCGGCAGCAGCCAGGTGCCGCCGCTCTCGGGCAGCACGCCGCGCTTCGCGAAGCCGCCCGCGAGCTTGGCCTTGTCCGACGCGATGCGGATGTCGCAGCCGATCGCGAGATCCATGCCGTAGCCGGCCGCGGCGCCGTTGAGCGCGCAGATCGTCGGCTTGTCCACCGTGTGCAGCACGGTCGGCGGCGCGTTGCGCAGGTCGAAGCGCGCCGGCATCGCGTTCGGATCGCTGCCGATGCCCTTGCCCGACATCAGGTCCTTGAGATCGAGGCCGGAGCAGAAGCCCTTGCCGGCGCCGGTCAGCACGATCACGCGCACCTTCGGGTCGGCCTCGGCGTCCATCAGCGCCTTCGAGAGCGCGTCGAGCATCGGGACGGAGATCGCGTTGAGACGCTCCGGGCGGTTCAGCGTGATCGTCGCGATCGAGCCGTCGACGGCGTAGAGCAGGTCGGACATCGGGGGATCCTCCAGCCCGCACGCTAACGCAGGGGCCGGCTGCCCGTACATTACCGACATGGACTTCCATCGACGCTAGATGTAATGTCCCGGCATGCCCGATCGGACGCCGGCGGCCCGGGGCTTCCTCCTCGACCTCCTCTCCACGCTGCGGCGCGGCGCGATGCCGGTGCGCGCGCTGGTCGAGGCGGCGGCGCTCTTCGGGATCGCCGAAGGCAGCGTGCGCGTGACACTGACGCGGCTGCTCGCCGAGGAGATGGTCGAGCGCGACGAGCGCGGGCTCTACCGGCTCGGCGCGACCGCGCTGCCACTGCGATCGCGCGTCGCGGCGTGGCGCGATCTCGGCACCCGCCTGCGCGCGTGGCCGGGCGGCTGGATCGGCGTGTTCGCCGGCTCCGCCAAGGCGCCGCGCGCGCTGCAGCGCAAGAACGCGCGTGCGCTCGCACTGCTCGGCTTGCGTCCCCTCTCGCGCGGCCTGTCGGTGCGCCCCGACAATCTCGCGGGCGGCGCCGAGTCGATGCGCGAGGAGCTGAGCGCGCTCGGACTCGCGCCCGGCTCGATCGTGTGTGCGCTGCGGGATCTCGATCCGGTCACGGACGCGCGCGCCCGCTCGCTGTGGGACGGCGCCGCGCTCGTCGCGGGCTACCGCCGACACTGTCGCGCGATCGAGGCGAGTACGCGGCGCCTGCGCGCGCGCGCACCCGAGCAGGCGATGGTCGAATCCTTCCGCGTCGGCGGCGCCGCGCTGCGCGCGCTCGCGACCGATCCCCTGCTGCCCGAGCCGATCGTGCCCGCGCGCGAACGCGACGCGCTGGTCGTCGCGATGCGCGACTACGACGCGATCGGCCGCGCGAGCTGGTCCACGTTTCTCGCCCGCCACGGCGTCGCACATCGCGGCGCTCCGGTCGATTCCCGCGCCCTCGCCGGAGGAGTCCTCGCATGAGCGCCGCAACACCCGCCGACGTCGCCATTCCCGATCTCGACGCCGACGCCCGCACCAACGCCGCCTGGCACACGAAGTTCTCGCGCGACGAGATCCAGGAGCTGGTGCGCGTCGAGAGCTGGCGCGGCTGGCTCTCGATCGCGCTCGACTGGGCCGTGATCGCGGCGTCGCTCGCGATGGTCGCCGTATGGACGAATCCGCTGACGGTGATCGCGGCGTTCTTCCTGATCGGTGCACGCCAGCTCGGGCTCGCGATCCTGATGCACGAGGCCTCGCACCGCACGCTGCTCGCAGACAAGCGCTGGAACGATTTCGCGGGCAACTGGCTGTGCGCGTATCCGATCTGGACCGACGTCCACGTGTATCGCCCGTATCACCTGCAGCACCACGCGAAGAACTGGACGAAGGACGACCCGGACATCGGTCTCGTGCTGCCGTTCCCGATCACGAAGAGCAGCCTGCGCCGCAAGATCTGGCGCGACCTCTCCGGGCAGACCGGCCGCAAGTTCGCGCGCGGCTCGTGGAAGCGATCGATCGCGCGTTGGCGCGCGGGCGACGCGAACGGCCGGCGCGCGTTCGTCGGCTTCGTCGTGACGAACCTCCTGCTGCTGGCACTGCTCACGGCGAGCGGCCACCCGTGGCTCTATCTCGTCTGGGCCGGCGCGTGGCTGACGACCAACACGCTCGTGACGCGCATCCGCTCGATCGCCGAGCACGCGATGATTCCCGATCCGGCCGACCCGCTGCGCAACACGCGCACCACGCTCGCGTCCTGGTGGGAGCGCCTGCTGCTCGCGCCGAATCGCGTCAACTACCACCTCGAGCATCACCTGCTCATGACCGTTCCGCTCTACAAGCTGCCGCGCCTGCATCGCCTGCTCGACGAGCGCGGCCTCCTCGACGGCGCCTGCGTGACGCGCGGCTACGCCGACGTCCTGCGCCGCGCAGCTTCGAAACCGGAGGGCTCCGCCACCGCAACCTCCGACCGCGAAGTGCGCGTCCCGCCCTTCTGATCTACCAATGCGCTCGCTCGAAGCGCCCAGCCACATTCCCGCGTAGCGAGCCAACGGCGAGCGGCGAGACCCCATGAGGCCGTTCCCGCGTAGCGAGCCAACGGCGAGCGGCGAGACCCCATAAGGACGCTTCCCGCGTAGCGAGCCTACGGCGAGCGGCGAGGTCACCAAGATGAATCCCTTCAACGGTCGCGTCGCAGTCATCACCGGCGGGGCCGGCGGCATCGGTTTCGGCATGGCCGAGGCCTTCGCGGCGCGCGGCGCGAAGATCGCGCTCGCCGATCTCGACGAGCCCGGCATGGCGGCGCGCGCCGAGACGCTGCGCGGCCGCGGCGTCGAGGTGCTCTGCGTCCGCACCGACGTCACCGACCGCAAGAGCGTGGACGCGCTCGCCGACGCGGTGTGGAGCCGCTTCGGTGCGGCGCACCTCGTCTGCAACAACGCCGGCATCGCGATCGCCGGTCCGCTCCTGCAGATGACGCCCGACGACTGGCGCCTCACGATGGACATCGACTTCTGGGGCGTCGTGCACGGCACCTACGCGTTCGTTCCGCGCATGATCGAGCAGAAGCAGGGCGGCCACCTGCTCAACACGGCGTCGATGGCGGGTCTCGTCGGAATGTCTTGGCTCGGCACCTACTGCGCGGCGAAGTTCGCGGTGGTGGGATTCACCGAATCGCTGCGCCGTGAGCTCGAGCCGCACGGCATCGGCGTCTCGGTGCTGTGCCCGATGATCGTCGCGACCGACATCACGGCGAACTCGCTCCGGATGCGAGGCCAGGAAGTGCCGAAGTCCGAGACGCCCGCGCAGCCGCCGTCGGCGGCGATGAAGGGCGGCGTGATCGCGGTGGAGGACGTGACGAAGCGCGTCGTCGCGGCGATCGAGAACAAGGACTTCTACATCCTCACGCATCCCGAGCAGCGCGAGTTCCTGCGCCGCCGCGCGGCGCGCCTCGAAGAGGCGTGCCCGTAGCTATCCCGTGCGCCAGCCGGCCGGCAGGCTGACGACGACGATCGTCGCCTCGCTGTTGCTGAGCAGGTATTCGACGCCGTAACCGAGGAAGGGCCGCTCGGAGAGCTGGCGCAAGCTCGCGGGCAGCACGATCAGGTCCGCGCCGGCTTCGCGCGAGAGTGCGAGCAGCTCGCGCGGCGCCGAGATGCCGATGCGGATCGCGGTCTCGGTGGTGACGCCCATCTCGCGCGCCCGCGCCTGCGCCTCGTCCATCACGCGCCGCGCGACCAGCCAGGGCGCGTCGCCCTCGCCCTCGGCGACGTCGGGCTCGGGGCGCCACTCGCTGCGCGAGTAGTGGATCTCGTCCTGCGCGGCGGGCGTCGTCACGACGTGCGCGAGCAGCGCCTCGGCGCCGAGCCGTTGCGCGATGCCGAACGCGACCTCCTGCGCGGCGCGCCCCGGCAGCGTCGCGAGCGCGGGCACGAGCACGCGACGGAAGCTCGGGTCTTCGGGCTCCTGCTCCTGCAGGTCGACACCGCGGCGGATCATCAGCACCGGCACCGGGCTCGCGCCGAGCAGCCGGTCCACGAAGCTCGAAGCGAGCCGTCCCTCCACGCGCCGGTCCGTCGCGCCGACGACGATCGCGCCGTAACCGTGCGACGCCTCTTCGAGGATCGCCGGCAGCGCGTCGGCACCGCGCGCGTGCACGTGCGAGGCGGGCTTCTTCTCGAAGTGCGCGAGCACGCGGCGCAGATCCGCGGCGGGCACGTCGTCGCCGGCGGTGAAGACGGTGACCTTGGCGCCTTCGGGCCAGGCGAGGTCGAGGATGCGGGCGGCCAGCACGGAGTTCGGACCGCCGTGCGTCGGCAGCAGGATGCGTTCGGGACGCACCAGCAGATTCGAGCCGAGGCGCCGCTCGCGCTCGAGTCGCTCGACCTCCTCCTCGGATCCGCGCCAGCCGCGCGCGATGATGCGCAGCAGCGGCGGCGCCATCATCGAGGTCGCCAGCGCGATCAACACCACGATCGTGTAGGAGCTGGCGGTCAGGACGCCCGCGCCGAGACCGACGGTCGCGACGACGAGTCCCACGGCGCCCTGCGCGTTCAACGCCGCGCCGAGGGCGGCGCCCTCGCGCCGGTGCAGGCCGGCGACACGCGCACCCGCCATCGAGCCGAGGAACTTCGCCGCCGTCGCGGCCGCGAGCAGCAGGAGTCCCCACGTCAGGGTGGTCGGATTCGCGATGGCGGCGAGATCGGCGCGCAGGCCCGCGGTCGCGAAGAAGAGCGGAGCGAACAAGGCGGCCGTCAGCGACTCGATGCGTCCGAACGTCTCGGCCGGCTGGAAGCGCGAGCGGGCGCAGAGGATTCCCGCCACGAACGCGCCGAGGATCGCCTCGAGACCCGAGAACTGCGCGAGCGCGCCGAGTGCGAGCGCCACGAGGATCGTGATCGCGAGCGGACCCGACGCGTCGGTGCTCCGGCGCGACGCGAAGCGCAGCAACGCATCCACGACGCGCTGGCCGAGCGCGAACACCAGCGCCATGTAGACCGCGACGCTCGCGAAGTGACGCAGCAGGGGCTCGATCGCGAGATCGTCCGATCGGGCGGCGCCCGCGATGGCGCCGAGCATCACCCAGCCGACGACGTCGTTCGCGGCGGCGACGGCGAGCGTGATCTGCCCGAAGTTGCGCCGCATCAGATCGAGCTCGGACAACACGCGCGCGATGATGGGCAGCGACGACAGGCCGAGCGCGGTCGCGAGGAAGAGCGCGAACACGGTGCGCGAAACACCCTCGCCGATCAGGCTCTCGGGAACGGCGAACCCGAGGGAGAGGCCCGTCGCGAACGGCAAGAGCAGGCTGCCCGTCGCGACGGCGAACGTTGCGCGGCCGAGACGCCGCACGAGCTCGAGATCGGTCTCGAATCCCGTGATCACGAGCAGCAGCCCGACGCCCACCCACGCGACGCCCTGGAGCAGGCCCTGCTGCACCGGGTCGGCCGGGAACAGCCACGCGTGGGCCTCGGGCCAGAGCGCGCCGAACACAGAGCTCGAGAGCAGCAAACCCGATGCGAGCGCCCCGATCACGGGCGGCTGGCCGAAGCGGCGTGCGACCGCGCCGAGCCCGTGCGCCGCGCAGAGCAGCACGAAGAGCTGGGTCCAGAAGATGAGCAGGTGATCGTGCACGGCGCCCGCCGGATCGCTCGATCGGCCGCGAGGCCGAAGGGCCGGCGAACCTAACGCGCGGCCTCCGGAGCCGCCGTCGGGCGCGAGACCTCCGCGAGTCCCGGACGGGGCTCGGCTCCCGGGCCATCTGCACTAAGCTGCGCCGCTCGGAGGTGGCTTGGGGTTCGAGGCCTGGATCACGCTCGCGGTCGTCGCGGTCATGTTCGTCGCGATGGCGCGCGGTCTCGCGCACCCCGCGCCGGCGATCCTCGGCGCGGTGGTGGCCTTGCTCGTCGCCGGGGTGATCGACGCGAAGCAGGCGTTCGCCGGCTTCTCCAACGCGGCGCCGATCACCGTCGCGGCGCTCTACGTGCTGGCGCGCGCCGTCGAGGACACGGGCGCGCTGCGACCGATGATCGCCGCCGCGCTCGGCCGCACGGAGGGCCAGCGCGCCGGCATCCTGCGCATCGGTCTGCCGGCCGCCGCCGCATCCGCCTTCCTCAACAACACGCCGATCGTGGCGATGCTGATGCGGCCCGTGTCGGAGCTGGCGGAGGCGCGCAACGTCTCGCCTTCCCGATTCCTGATGCCGCTCTCGTTCGCAGTGATCCTCGGTGGCGTCGTCACGACGATCGGCACCTCGACGAATCTCGTCGTGTCGGGTCTGCTCGAGAACGCGGGGCAAGCGCCGCTCGGGCTCTTCGAGATCACGCACGTGGGACTTCCGATGGCGCTGATCGGCATCGTGCTGATCGCGGTGCTGACGCCGTGGCTGCTGCCCGAACGCGTGACGCCGCGCCGCAACCTCGCCAGCGCGGACCGCGACTTCGTCGTGCGGATGATCGTCGATCCGGCCGGCGCGATCGCCGGACGCACCGTCGAAGCCGCGGGCCTGCGCCACCTCGAGGGCGTGTTCCTGGTCGAGGTCGAGCGCGACGGCGACCCGATCGCACCGGTCGCGCCGACGACGCTGCTGCGCGCCGGCGATCACCTGCTCTTCGTCGGGCAGGCGCGCACGATCCTCGACCTGCGCAACCGCGAAGGGCTGATCTCCGCCGAGTCGCCGCATCTCGCGGACATCGAGACGCCCGAGCACCGCTTCGTCGAGGCCGTGATCGGCGCGGGATCGCCACTGCTCGGCCAGACGCCGAAGCAGGTCGGCTTCCGCGGGCGCTACCAGGCGGCGATCGTCGGCATCCACCGCGAAGGCCAGCCGGTCGTCGCGAAGCTCGGCGAGGTGAAGCTGCGCGTCGGCGACACGCTGCTGCTGCTCGCGGACCCGAGCTTCCGCGAACGCTGGCGCGATCGGTCCGACTTCCTCGTGATCACGCCGCTCGACGGCGAGCCGCCGGGCGCGCTCGTGATGTCGCCGAAGGGCTGGCTCGCGATCGGCACCGCGGCGGCGGTCGTACTCGTCGCGGGGAGCGGTCTGCTGCCGATCCTCGAGGCATCGCTGCTCGGTGCGATCGGGCTCGTCGCGACCGGCACGATCAGCGCCCGTGCGGCGCGCGACTCGGTCGAGATCGACGTGCTGATCGTGATCGCGGCGTCGTTCGGGATCGGCGCGGCGATCGAGGAGTCCGGGCTGGCCACCGTGCTGGGCCGCGAGATCGTCGAACTCTTCAGCGGCGCCGGTTGGCGCTTCGTGCTGCTCGGCCTCGTGCTCGCGACGGTCACGCTGACCGAGTTCATCTCGAACAACGCGGCCGCCGCGCTGATGTTCCCGATCGCGATGGCGACCGCGGAGCACGTCGGCGGAGACCCGCGCGCGTTCGCGATCGCGGTGGCGGTCTCGGCGTCCGCCTCGTTCCTGACCCCGATCGGCTACCAGACCAACACGATGGTCTACGGCCCGGGCGGCTACCGCTTCAGCGACTACGCGCGACTCGGCGCGCCGCTGACCGTCGTCTCGGTGCTCGTGGTCGTCCTGACCGCCTGAGGCACATCGGGCTGTCTCGGCTCGGGCGGCGGCACGCTGGCGATCCGCCGCCGCTCGGCGCGGATGAGCATCAGGTTGCGCACGTAGACGGCGCTGTTCGGCAGGAAGGCCAGGACGAAGACGGGATCGCGGCGGTGGATCGCGTAGAGCAGCAGCACCAGCGAGCCCGCGATCGAGAGCCACCAGAACACCACCGGCACGTAGCTGCGTCCGGCCCGCTCCGACGCGATCCACTGCACCAGGAAGCGCGAGAAGAAGAGCGCGTTGCCGGCGAAGCCGATCGCGAGCCAGAGCGTGGCGTCGTCCCAGTCCACGGCGCGCAAGGTACCGGCCGGGTCTGGCGGTCGCTCCTCTCCGGGACCCCGTCCGAGGGTGGGGCAAAGCCATCGAACGAGCGGTCAAATCGGAGGCCGTTTCTGATATGGTGGGCCGCCCGGCGCGCCGCGGGGCTGCTGGAGGTGGTGATGCAGGTGTTCGGGCTCCCGACCGACTACCAGGGCTACCTCTTCGTCGCGCCCGGTGCGCTCCCGAACGACTACAACCCGAGCGGCGGCGAGGCGTGGAAGTATGCGCCCGACTCCGGCATGGACATCGTCGGCGCGTGGGAGCGAACGACGGGCCGGCCCGACGTCGCGGGCGCCGTGCTCGACAGCGGCATCCGCTGGCAGGACGACGCCGACCTCGGCCGCAAGGTGCTCCTCAACACCGGCGAGCTGCCGGTGCCGGACGGCTGCGCGTCACATGACTGCGACGACAACGGGCTCGTGTCGGTGGACGACTTCGCGGACGCGTGCGTCGCCCGACCGAGCGGTGCCGGCTACTGCAACGGCCAGGACCTGATCCGCTTCTACTCCGACGGCATCGACGACGACGGCAACGGCTACGTCGACGACATCGCGGGCTGGGACTTCCTCGAGAACGACAACGACGCCGACGACGACGTCGAGTACGGCCACGGCACCGGCGAAGCCGGCGACCAGTACGCCGAAGCGAACAACGGCGGCGGCTTCCCCGGCTTCGCGCCCAACTCTTTCTACCTGCCGCTGCGCGTCGGCGATTCGTTCGTCGCCGACGACGGCGCATTCCTGCAGGCCGTCGTCTACGCCACCGATCTCGGCGTGGACTTCATCTCCGAAGCGCTCGGCACGATCAACTCGAGCGAGAGCGGCCAGGCCGCCGTGCGATACGCGTACCGGCGCGGCGTCCCGATCATCGCCAGCGCGGCGGACGAAGAAAGCCGTCACCACAACGCGCCCGCGCACTACGACCACATGATCTGGGTCAACTCGGTCACGAAGGGCGACGGCCTGCTCGCGGACGAGGACCTCAACGGCTACGACCTGCTGAACGGCTGCACCAATTACGGCGGCAAGGCGTGGGTCGCGATCCCGTCGTCGGCGTGTTCGTCCGAGGCCACCGGCCGCGCGGGCGGCCTCACCGCCCTGCTCTACTCGCACGCGAAGAACCAGATCGACCGCGGCCTCTTCTCGCCGCACCCCGGGACGGGCCGGCCGCTCTCCGCGGAAGAAGTGCGGCAGCTGCTCCGCGCGTCGGCGCGCGACGTCGATCACTCGGAGGTCCCGTATCTCGAGCCGGGCTCGAACGCAGCGGCGCTCGTGCTGCTGCTCTCCGCGCCGAACCTCGGATACACGTTCGGCACCAGTCAGTTCCCGTCGCAGCCCGAGTGGGACCAGTTCACGGGCTACGGCCGGCCGAACGCGCCGCCGCTCTTCGATCTCGTCACCGACACGACGATTCCGCCCGAGGTCGATCTCTCGGGCAGCTTGCGCTGGTTCGACATCGTCGACCCGGCGCGCACGCCCGCGATCGACGTGCGCGCGAGCGCGCAGGCAGTGCGCGCCGCCAACAACTTCGACTGGTCGCTCGAGGTCGGCTGCGGCGTGCAGCCGCTCGAATACACCGAGATCGATTCGGGCTCGGGCGGCGGTGCGCCGATCGAGAACGGCGTGCTCGCGAGCTGGGCCGCCGGCGCCACGGCCGCCGCGTGCGGCTTCGACCCGGCGCAGCCGGTCGAAGGCGTCGACGACCACACCGTGACGCTGCGCCTGCGCGTCGTGGACGCGTTCGGCAACCTCGGCGAGGACCGCCGCACCGTCGCGATCCACAGCGACCCGACGCTGCGATACGCGCCGATCCGGCTGCCCGGCTCGGGCGAGAGCACGCCCGCGCTCGCCGACGTGAACCGCGACGGTGTCCTCGACATCGTGCACGGCGGCGGCGACGGGTCGATCCACGTCTTCGACGGCGCGACCGGCGCCGAGCTGCCCGGCTTCCCGACGCACACGAACCCGCTGCCGATCCATGCGTCGCCCGCCTACGCGAGCGGCGAAGTGCCGATCCCGCACGAGGCGGTGATCGGCGCGGCGGCGGCCGACGACATCGACGCCGACGGCTCGGTCGAGATCGTCGTCTCGACGATCCAGGGCCGTGTCTACGCGTTCGATGCGCACGGTGCGCTGCGCGACGGCTTCCCGGTCGGCGTCGATCCGCAGCTCTCGCTGCCCGAGAACCGTGACCGCTTGAACGACATGCTGCGCGGCTTCGCCGCGGCGCCGGTGCTCGCAGACCTCGACGCCCCCGGCGAAGATCCTGCGCTCGAGATTCTCGCGAGCGGCCTCGACGGCAACCTCTACGCGTGGCACGCCGACGGCTCGCCGGTGTCGGGCTTCCCGGTGCGCCTCGCCGACCGCACGAAGGTCTCGATCGACGCGGCGACGGGCCAGG
>JALOQG010000103.1 GCA_025453505.1 Myxococcota bacterium
GCCGTCGCACTTTCCGAGCGACGCGCACGGCCTCGCGTACTTCGACGGCACGCATCTCTACGAGCACGGCGATCCGCGCCAGGGCTTCCACCCCGACTGGAACTCGTACATCTTCAACTACGGCCGCCACGAGGTGCGCTCGTTCCTGCTCTCGTCGGCGCTCTTCTGGCTCGACGTCTTCCACGCCGACGGCCTGCGCGTCGACGCGGTCGCGTCGATGCTCTACCTCGACTACTCGCGCAAGGCGGGCGAGTGGATCCCGAATCCCCACGGCGGACGCGAGAACCTCGACGCGATCGCGCTGCTGCGGCGCATGAACGAGGAGATCTACCGCAGCGTGCCGGGCGCGCAGACGATCGCCGAGGAGTCGACCTCGTGGCCGATGGTGTCGCGCCCGACCTCGAGCGGCGGACTCGGCTTCGGCTTCAAGTGGGACATGGGCTGGATGCACGACACGCTCGGCTACGTCGCCCGCGAGCCGGTGCACCGCCGCTTCCACCACGACGCCCTCACCTTCCGCATGCTCTACGCGTGGAACGAGAACTTCGTGCTGCCGCTCTCGCACGACGAGGTCGTACACGGCAAGGGATCGCTGCTCGGCCGGATGCCCGGCGACGAGTGGCAGAAGTTCGCCAACCTGCGCGCGCTCTACGGCGCGATGTGGACGCAGCCGGGCAAGAAGCTGCTCTTCATGGGCGGCGAGTTCGCACAGCGCGGCGAGTGGAACCACGACGCGCAGCTCGAGTGGGAGCGCATGGACGAGGAGCCGCACCGCGGCGTCGCGCGCTGGGTGCGCGACCTGAACGCGCTGCTGCGCGCCGAGCCGGCGCTCCACGAACTCGACTGCGAGCCCGCCGGCTTCGCGTGGATCGACTGCCAGGATGCCGCGCAGAGCACGCTCATCTGGATGCGCCGCGCGCAGAGCGATCCCGGCGTGATCGTGGTCGCGTGCAACTGGACGCCGGTGCCGCGTCACGGCTTCCGGGTCGGCGTGCCGCACGGCGGCTTCTGGCGCGAGTGCCTGAACAGCGACTCCGCGCACTACGGCGGCAGCGACCTCGGCAACGGCGGCGGCGTGCAGGCGGACGCGAAGCCCTGCCACGAGCAGCCGTGCTCGATCTCCATCACGCTGCCGCCGCTCTCCGTCGTGATCTGGAAGGGCGGACCGCGCGCTTGAGCGATCGCGAAACGAAGACGCGCGAGACGCTCTGCGGTGTGGCGCCGTTCTTCGCGCAGTGGCTCGCGCGCGAGCCCGCCTGGCTCGCCGAGCTGGCGGCCGACGATCTCGCGGCGCCGCTCGCGCGCGATGCGCTCGCCGCGCGCCTCGACGCCGCGCTCGCGGACACGGACGACGCGGGCGCCGAAGCGGCGCTGCGCCGCTTCAAGTACCGCTGGCTCGCGCGCATCACGCTGCGCGACGCCGCGCTCGAGCTGGCGCGCAGCGGCGAGACGCTCGGCGATCTGACGCTGCTCGCGGAGCTGCTCCTCGATCGCTCGCTCGCGATCGCGCAGGCGCGTCTGCGCGATCGCATCGGTCCGCCGCGCTGGCGCGACGCGGGCGGCCACGAGCGCGAGGCCGGCTTCTGCATCCTCGGCCTCGGCAAGCTCGGCGGCGAAGAGCTGAACTTCTCGTCCGACGTCGACTTGATCTACGTCTACGAAGCGGTCGCCGGGGCGCTCGACGGACCGCAGGAGCGCGCGCCGCTCGACTGGTTCGGACGCCTCGCGCAGGAAATCCAACGCCTCGTCGCCGCGGAGACCGGCGAACGATTCCTCTACCGCATCGATCTCGATCTGCGCCCCGAAGGCGCGGCGGGACCGCTCGCGATCTCCGACGCCATGCTCGCCTCCTACTACGAGACCGCCGCCGATCATTGGGAGAAGGTCGCCTTCATGAAGGCGCGGCCCGTGGCGGGCGATCTCGAACTCGGCTGGCGCACCGTGCGGCAGATCCATCCGATGATCTACCGCGGCGCGATGGACTACGCGGGCGTGCGCCGCATCCGCTCGTGGAAGCAGCGCGTCGGCGAGACGCGCGGCACGGGCGGCGACGGCTTCGACGTGAAGCTCGATCCGGGCGGCATCCGCGACGTCGAGTTCGTCGCGCAGGCACTCCAGTTGCTGCACGGCGGGCGCATTCCGCAGCTACGGGATCGCTCGGCGCAGCGCACGCTCGCGCGGCTCGCCGAGGTGAAGCTGCTGCCCGCCGACACCGCAGCGAGTCTGCTCGACGCGTACCTCTTCCTGCGCCGCGTCGAGAACCGGCTCCAGATGGAGGACGAACGCCAGGTGCACGAGCTGCCGCGCCGCCCCGAGGCGCTGGAGCGGCTCGCGCACGCCTGTGGCTTCGCCGCGCGCGCCGATTTCGAGGCCGCGCTCGCAGAGCGAAGGGAGCGCATCCTGCGCTTCGACGCCTCGTTCCACGCCGACACCGGCGCGGAGACGATCCTCGCGCTCTTCGAGCGCCACCAGCCGCGGCTCTTCGCCGCGCCCGAGACGCGGCCGCAGATGGAGGCACTCGCGGCCGAGTTCGCGCGCGAGATCGGGACGTCGTCCGATCCGGCGCTGGCGCTCAACAACCTCGACCGCTTCGTCGCCGCGGTCGGCAGCCGCCGCTTCTACTACGAACTGCTGCTCGACCGCCCCGAGCTGATCGGGCGCCTCACCGCACTCTTCGCCGGCTCGCGCTTCCTCTCGATCCTGCTCACGCAGCACCTCGGCCTGATCGAGCCGCTCTTCGCCGATCCCGACGTCCTGCTGCTCTCGAAGGACGCGCTGCGCAGCGATCTCGCCGCGATCCAGAGTGCGCTCGGAACGCCCGACTTCGAGCGCGATCTCGAGGCGCTGCGCCTCTTCCACCACCGCCACGTCTTGAACGTCGGGCTGCTCGACGTCGACGAGAAGCTCTCGCGCGCGGCGTGCGAGGGCGCGCTCAGCGACGTCGCCGAAGTGACGCTGGAGAGCGCGCTCGCGGTGGCGCGCCGCGAGGTCGAACGCGTGCGCAAGGCGTCCGAAGCCGCCCGCGGCGCGCGCTTCCTGGTCGTCGGAATGGGCAAGCTCGCCAGCCGCGAGCTGACCTACGGCAGCGATCTCGACGTGCTCTTCCTCTACGGACTCGACACCGTCGAGCCGGGCGACCGGCTCGAAGCGCAGGAACATTGCGTGCGCATCGCGCAGCGCTTCATCTCGGCGATCGAGACGCCGACCGCGAGCGGCGCGTGCTACGAGATCGACTCGCGCCTGCGGCCGTCCGGCAACCAGGGCGCGCTCGTCACGTCGATCGCGGGACTGCGCGACCACTACGAGACGCACGCGATGTTGTGGGAGCGGCAGGCGCTGCTGCGCGCGCGCGCGGTCGCAGGCGATCCGCAGGCCGCCGCCGACTTCGAGGCGCTGCGCCGCGAGCAGCTGCTGCGCCCGCTGCCGGACGACGCGGCTGCGGAGATCCACCGCGTGCGCGTGCGCATGGAGCAGGAGCTGGCCGGCGAGACCGCGACGCATCGGGATCTCAAGCGCGGGCGCGGCGGTCTCCTCGACGTCGAGGCGATCGTCCAGCTGCTCCAGCTCCGGCACGGGCGCGAGCACGCCGAGTTGCTCGACACCGACCGCACCGAGCGCGTGATCGCGAAGCTGGCGCAGCGCGCACTCCTCGCGCCCGCGCAGGCGCAGACGCTGGCCGACGGCTGGGAGTTCCTCGAGCGCCTCGCGAGCCGGCTGCGCGTGGTCGAGAACCGCTCGATCTCCGATCTCGACATCGAGCACGGCGATCTCGATGGCCTCGCGCGCCGCCTCGGCTACGCCGCGGGCACGCGCGAATCGAGCGCGCGCCGCGCGCTGCTCGACGACTACGCGCGCCACACCGGCGCGATCCGCCGCGTCTACGGCGAGGTGCTGGGCGTCGCTTGAGCGCGGCGCCGGTGCGCGAGCGCGGCGAGCGCGGCGAACGCGGAGAGCGCCAGCCCCGACGCGGGTTCGGGCACCAGAAGCACCACGTCGAGCCGGAACGAATCGTTGAGCCCGATCAGCTCGAAGGCCTCGATCGCGGCGCCCCCGTAGAGCGCGGTCAGGTCGACGTAGCCGCCGTCGTCGCTCGCGGCGCGCAGGCCCAGCGAAGTCCCGTTCCCGTCGAAGGCCTCGATGAAGTGGTCTCCCGGAGCGGCGGTGCCGCCGACGTTCGTCGAATCCGACAGGCCGTACTCGACCTGCGGGATCGGCTCTTCGAATTGGACGAGCACGCTCTCGCCCGCGTCGATCCGGTCGCTCGCGCCGCCGACGATACCGAGTCCAGCGCCCCCGTCCGCGACGTGGAAGGCGCCGTCCGCCGTTTCCAGGCGAAGGCCGCACTGGAGCAGAGGAGAGGCGAACGAGAAGGCGGCGCCGAAGAAGTTCGATGCGATGTCGGCGGTCGTGCTGACGCCCGGCGGGAGCCTCCACTGCGCGCGGCTGATCCGGATGGTCTCGAGCGCGGTCACCCGAAAGGAGGTGAGTGCCGCGCCGCCGAAGAGCGTCGCGACGTCGATGGCGCCGACGCCGCCCGTCGCCTCGACGCCCAGGGACACGGCGCCGACGAACCCTTCCACGAAGGTCTCTCCGACGATTGCGTCGGCGTCCTGGTTCGAAGCGGCCGCGACCCGATACCCGGCGCCAGGACGGGCTCCGAGGGTGGATGTGAACAAGAACGACTCCCCCGGATCGATGTCAAAGTCGGATGCGCCGCCCGTGTAGCCGAGACCGCTCGGAGAAAGGTTGATGGAATTGCCCCCGGTGGACGCGGCGACGGAGATCCCGCAGTTGGTCGAAAGAGAGAGTTCTCGCGTACCGGAGCGCTGGTAGTTGACGACCGTGTCGAACGCGCGCACGGGCGCCGCGAGCGTCAGGAGGAGTGCCAATCCGAGAAGGGTCCGGCTCATGATTCCGCGCCTCGCTTGCTTCGCCTCACTGTGCCTTCACGGCCGGCGTCGAGCAACGGGCGATGCATCGGGAGCGGACCCGCGCGGCGCCGCCCACGAGCAGATCGGACACTCCTTCGCGTCGTGGCCACGCGCCGGACACTGCTCGCGCCCGAAGTAGATGATCTGGAGATGCCGGCGCGCCCACTCGGACTCGGGAAAGAGCGCCTTCAGATCGCGCTCGGTCTGCACCACGTTCTTGCCCGACGAAAGACCCCAGCGCGCCGCCAGCCGATGGATGTGCGTATCCACCGGAAACGCGGGAATCCCGAACGCCTGCACCAGCACCACGCTGGCCGTCTTGTGTCCCACGCCCGGTAGTGCTTCGAGCTCTTCGAGCGTCTTCGGCACCCGGCCGCCGTGGCGCTCGACGAGCAGCCGCGAGAGTTCGCGGATGTGTTTCGCTTTCGTCGGCGCGAGGCCGCAAGGACGCACGATCGCATCGATCTGCTCGACCGTCAGCTTCGCCATCGCCTGCGGCGTGTCCGCGAGCGCGAAGAGTTTCGGCGTCACCTCGTTCACGCGCGAGTCGAGGCACTGCGCCGAGAGCACCACCGCGACCAGCAGCGTGTAGGGGTCGTCGTGGAGCAGCGGGATCGGCGGCTGCGGGTACCGGTCGTCGAGGATCTTCCCGATCCGGCGCGCCTTCGCGACGCGCGCGTCCACGGCCTTCGTCATCGCGCCGCGAGTCGCACCTTGTAGTTGCCGCGACTCTCGTCGTAGTCGAGCACGATCAGGTTCTGGTCCGCTGCGGCTTCGAGCAGATCCGAGAACGAGCGGTGTCCGTAGGTGGACTCGTTGAAGCCCGGGTGCACGCGGCGCATGGTCTGCTTGACGATCGAGCCCCAGAGCGGGTCGTAGTCCTGCTCGAGCGAGCGTACGATCTCGACCAGCTTGTCGAGCGCCTCGTCGCCGACGATCGGCGTCCCGCCCTTCTCCGTCTTCTTCTTCGCGACCGGCTTCTGCTCGGCCTTCTGCTTGACCAGGTCGTCGTAGAAGAGGAACTCGTCGCAGCCGGCGACGAGCAGGTCCGAGGTCGAGTTGCGGACGCCGCACCCGATCACGCGCTTGTCGTTCTCCTTGAGCTTGTAGACGAGCGGCGAGAAGTCGCTGTCGCCCGACACGAGCACGAATGCGTCGATGTGCGACTTCTGGTGACACAGGTCGAGCGCGTCCACGACCATGCGGATGTCGGCGCTGTTCTTGCCGCCCTGGCGTGTCTGCGGGATGTCCACCATCTCGATGCCCTGCGCGTGGAACTCGCGCACCGCCTCGCGATAGCGGCCCCAGTCGCAGTAGGCGCGCTTGTAGACGATGCGGCCCTTCTCGAGGATGCGTTTCAAGACGAGATCGATGCGGAACGGACCGCTCGCGCCCTTCATCTCGCGCGCGCCGATCGCGAGATTCTCGAAGTCCACGAACACGGCGATGCGGAGTTCGTCCGACACGATCGTCCCCCTCGGATGCGTGGGAGGATTTGAATAGCGCTTTCGCTCTCTCGTCGCCTTCGACGCCGCGCGTCGCGCACTACCTTTGCACTTCGATCGGAGGCACGAGCTTGGGCGTCGGCGCGGACATCGAGTCGTTTTGCGGGAAGTGCGGCACGACGTGGCACGTCGTGATCGCGATGGTCGACGGACGCGTCGCCCAGGTCGAGTGCTCGCGCTGCGGCAAACGCCACAAGGCGCGCGCCGAGACGACCGCCGCGCCGCGCGTGCACCGGCGCACCGGCGAAGCCTCGACGCCGAAGGCGAAGGCGTCCAAGCCGCTCGTCGAAGCGGACCTCGCGACCCCGCCCGTCGCGTACACCGCGAGCGGCAGCTACCGGCCCGGCCAGCGCGTCGATCACCCGGCCTTCGGCCCGGGCGTCGTCGAACGCGTGCTCGCCTCGACCAAGGTGCAGGTCTTCTTCGCGACCGGCAGCCGCGTCCTCGCGCAGCGCCGCGATTAAGCGAGCAGCTCGCTCTTCAAGAACGCCTTCGTGCGCTCGATGCAGGTGGCGTCGGCGGGGAACACGCTGGCGAGGAAGTGCGTGACGCCCGCGTCGCGCAGCTTCGCGATGCCGGCGCGCAGCACCGCCTCGTCGCCGAGGATGCCGACGTCGCCGGGGTTCGCGGCGCCCTCGCGATCCAGCATCGCGCGGTACGACGGAAGCTGGCCGTAGATCGCGAACACCTTGTTGGCCACGTCGCGCGCGGCGTTCGGATCCTTCGTCAGTGCGAAGGGCAGCGCCGCGATGATGCGAGGCGCCGGCCGGCCGGCGTCCCTGGCCGCCTTCGTGATCGCCGGCACGGTGTGCTCGGCGAGCGTCTTCACGCCGGTCATCCAGGTCGCGGTGCCGTCGGCGAGGCGGCCCGCCACCTCGAGCATCTTCGGGCCGAGCGCCGCGACGACGACGGGCAGCGGCGTCCCGCCCGCGATCTGCAGCGCGCCGTTGACGCGATACAGGTCGCCGGAGAACGACGCCGGCTTGCCCTGCGCGAGCGGCATCAGCACTTCGAGGTACTCGCGCATCTGCTTCGCCGGCTGCGCGTACGAGAGCCCGAGCATGTTTTCGATCACGATCTTGTGCGAGAGACCGATGCCGAGCACGAAGCGGCCGCGGCAGGCGGCCTGCGCGGTCAACGCCTGCTGCGCGATCGAGAACGGGTGCCGCGGCGGCGTCGGCGTGACGCCGGTCGCGAGCTCGATCTTCTTCGTTTCACGGCCCGCGACCGTCAGCACCGAGATCGCGTCGTGTCCGAAGATGTTCGGCAACGAGTAGAAGGCGAAGCCGTCGGCCTCCGCGCTCTTCACCTCGTTCACGAAGTCGTCGAGGGTGGCGCTGGCATTGCCGGCGATGACGCTGCCGATTCCGATCTTCACGCGGATCTCCTTCGTGGGTACGCCGCCCGGTCCAGCAGGGACCGGGCGGCGCCATGTTACCCAGCGGAGAGCCGCCCGGCGCGCGCCCCGCTCGCAGGGGCGCGCCGCGCAGATCGCTCAGCGACGGCGGCTTGCGCGCCCCACCGCCGCGAGGCCGATCGCCAGCAGCACCGCGGTCCCCGGTTCGGGCACGAACGAGAACGCCACGATCGACGTGCTCGTGTCGGGCAACGGCACGAGATCCTCGCCGTTGAGCACGTAGAGCTGGAACTGCGAGGCGAAGGAGATGTTGCCGAGACCGCTGGCGTCGCGTGTGTCTTCGACCAGCGAATAGGGGCCGCCGAGCAGGAAGACGCCCGCGCCCGTGTCGCCGAGCACGCTGCCGTCGCTGCCGACGATCGAGAGCGGCAGCTCGACCAGCGCGTCGCTGACGCCGTCGACGTAGAGCAGCGCGAGTCCCGTACTGCTGAACGGCATGAGCCCGATGCCGCCGCCGAAGAGGCCGAGATCGTGCGACACGTTCTCGAGGAGCGCCGCGACGATCGCGCCGGGCGCGCCGGGTGCACCCGTCGACGGGTTGCCGGAGAGCGAGAAGACGCCGGGCGCCACGACGAAGCTGCCGTCCGGATTCACGTCGGCCTCGCCGCTGGCGAGCGAGACGATCGGATCGAGTGCGCCGAGCTGGAGCGTCATCG
>JALOQG010000104.1 GCA_025453505.1 Myxococcota bacterium
GCGGACGACGTGCCGCTCGCCGACTCGCTCGCGGCGGGCATCCTGCTCGCGTGGGCGGTGATGTTCGTGCGCGTCGCCGTCGAGGTGGCGGCCGTACACCCGCGATTGTTGCCGCAGCTCGCCGTACCGCTCGGCGCGCTGGCGGTCGCGGCGGGCGCCGCCGCGGCGATCGCCTACCAGCGCGCGGGCCGCGCGGCGGCGCCGAGCGAGAGCGACGTGCCGCTGCGCAATCCGTTCAGTCTCGTGGCCGCGATGCGCTTCGCCGCGTTCTTCGCCGCGGTGCTGCTCGTCGTCAAGCTCGTCGAACACTACGCGCCCGGACGCGGGCTCTACGGCATCGCGGCGCTGGCGGGCCTGACGGACGTGGACGCGATCACGCTCTCGATGGCGAGCGGCGCGCGCGACGGCTCGGTCGCGTCCGCCACGGCGGTGGGTGCGATCCTGATCGCCTCGCTGAGCAACACGCTCGTGAAGCTGGGACTCGTGCTCGGTCTCGGCGGCGCGGCGCTGAAGCGCCGGCTCGTCGCGGCGACCGCGACGCTCGTGGCGGTCGGCGTCGCCGCGTGGCTGCTCGGCTGATCTCACCAGCCGCGCAGGTCGATCTCCCACGCGTCGACGATCGCATCCCCGTCCGCGAGGTGCAGCCGCGCGTGGTACGCGAGGGTCGGATCGACGTGCGCGGGCCACACGCGCACGCGATCGCCCACCTTCGGAGCGAGCGGCGCGGCGGCCTCCGCGTCGGTCGAGAAGGTCACGTGCTCGTCGGAGCAGAACCACACCTTCGCGCCGTCGATGCGCGGATTGCCGTGGTCCATGCCGAGCGACTTGAGGCCGGCGTCGCAGACCGCGTAGACGGCGTTGGCGGAGACGACCGTGGACCACACGAAGAACGCCGGCCGGAACGGCAGCTCGCGCTCGGCGTAGTAGGTGTCCATCAGGGAATACGAGCCGGCCTGGATCTCCGTCGCGTATTCGTTCACGTCGAAGGTGCCGGTGCCGCCCGCCGAGACGACGTCGCCCCCGGCGAGTTCGTGCGCGACGCGCAGCTTCGCCATCGCGGCCGCGCACGCCTCGGCGCGCTTCGCGCGTTCGGCGATCGGCATCACGTGTCCCTCGTAGCCCATCACGCCGCGCACCGAGAGACCGCGGCGTCGCGCGAGATCCGCGATGCGGCCGGCGTCCTCGGGCGCACAACCACAGCGCGGCAGGCCGACGTTCACGTCCACCCGCACTTCGCGCACGCCGCCGGCGACCGCCGCTTAGATCGTCTCGGGCGAATCGACCGCGACCGTCACGCGCGCATCGAGGCGTCCGAGGCGGCGCGCGTCGAGCGTCTCGTTCGCGAGCAGCAGGTCCGCGCCGAGGCCGGCCGCCGCCATCCCTTCCATCTCGCGCACGGTCGCGCAGCAGAAACCCGTGTGGCCGAGCGCGGCCTGGCGCTTCGCGAGCGCGGTGCACTTGGTCGCCTTCACGTGCGGGCGCAGCCGCGTGCCGGGCAGCGCCTGCGCCATCGTCGCGAGGTTGTGTTCGAGCACGCGCACGTCGACGACGAGCGACGGCGTCGGCAGATCGCCGAGCTTCACGCGGCGAGACCCGCCGTCTCGGGCAGGCCGAGCATCGCGTTCAGGTTCTGGATCGCCGCGCCGGCCGCCCCCTTGCCGAGGTTGTCGAGGATCGCGACGAGCAGCACGTGACCCGACGGGTGCGGCAGCACGTGCAGATCGATGCGGTTGGTGTCGTTGCACGCCTGCGGATCGAGGCTGCGCTCGTGCACCGCGGCGCCCTCCGCGAACGGCGCGACGCGCACGAACGGCTCGCCGTCATGGCGATCCGCGAGCGCCTCCCAGATCGCCTTCGCGTCGCGCGCGACGAGCTCCGCGTGCAGCGGGATCTGCACGCGCATGCCGCAGCGGAACGGTCCGACGGCCGGCTCGAAGTACGGCGCGCGCGCGAGCCGCGCGAAGTGCTGCATCTCGGGCACGTGCTTGTGCACGCGGTCGAGCGCGTACGGCGCCTCGAACGGCAGGCCGACGAGCCCGCCCGCCGGATCTTCCCACTTCGCGATCATCGCGTTCCCGCCGCCGCTGTAGCCCGAGAGCGCGTGGCACGTGATCGGCGCCTCGCGCGACACCAGACCGGCGTCGACGAGCGGGCGCAGCAGCAGCAGGAACCCGGTCGGGTAGCAGCCGGGGTTCGAGACGCGCGCGGCGCTGCGGATCGCGGCGCGCTGTCCTTCGACCAGCTCGGGAAGTCCATAGGTCCAGCCGTCGGCGACGCGATGCGCGGTGCTGGCGTCGAGGAGGCGCGTCTGCGCCGCTTCGGGCCAGCTCGCGAGCTCGCGCGCCGCTTCGTCGGGCAGACACAGGACGGCGACGTCGGCCTCGCACAGCGCCGCGCGCCGCGCGCCTTCGTCCTTGCGCAGCGCCTCGCGCAACGTCACGACTTCGAGATCCTTGCGATCCGCGAGCCAATCGCGAATGCGCAGGCCCGTGGTGCCGACGTGGCCGTCGATGAGGATCCGGGGTCGCATCGCGCGCAGCTTAGCGCGCGGCCGGCAGCCTCCGCGCAGAAAGCAGCGCGAGCCCGAGACCGACCAGAAGCGCGACGCCGGGCTCCGGCACCGCCGTGGCACCGATCGTGTAGGAGTTGGCCGCCGGCGCATCGGCGAGCGAGAAGCTCGACGTCGCGCCGTAGGCGTACGTGACCTGGATCTGCGCGTTCGGAGCGGCGCCGTTGTTGAACCACACCGTGCGCGCGTCCACCGTCGGACCGCCGCTCGTGGGATCGACGTCCGCTTCGAAGACCAGCGACTCGCCGGGCGCGAAGTGTGCGAACGACCACACGAGGGTCGTGACCGAACCGCTGGCGTTGACGCGATCGCCCGCGACGAGCGTCGCGCCGGTCGCCGCCTCCGTGGCGATGTCGATCGCCTGGCCGGCCGGATTCGAAGCGGCGCCGAGCACGAAGTCCCACACGAAGCCCGGCGCGCCGATCGAGAACGAGAAGCCGACGATCGACTCGCCGCCGGTGGACGTGTTGGTCAGCGTGATCTCGGGCACGTTGAAGTTGTTCTGGGCGTCGCCGCGAGCGAGCACGAGCGAGAAGGTCGGCAGTGCGCGGGCAAGCGAGGGCGCGAGCAGCAGCGCGCAGACGGCCGCGGCCAGCAGGAGCTTGTTGCGCATGCCCATCTCGAAGAGCAAGGCACGTGCCCGCCGTCACAGCACGACGCGCACGTGCAGACGGAGCCGCGCCGCGACGCCGCCCTGCGCTCCGCGTTGCGCGCGGCCTGCCGCTCCCGCGGCGACCGTACGGAAGTGCCGCGATCCGTCACTCTCCGCCGGATCGCGTCACCGGAGCGGAGCCGCCGCTCGGCGTCGCGAACCCCTCGGCCGAGACGCCGACGCGCTCGGCGCCGAAGACGCGGCGGAAGATCGCGAGCGCTTCGTCCGCGTAGCCGGGCTCGGTCCATGCATCGAATCCCGCGGCGCGCAGGATCCCGATCGCTTTGCTCGAGCGGCGTCCGCCCGCGCCGTCCCCGCGGAAGAAGTCGTCGATCACGACGCGGTCCGCGACCGGTTCGAGCAGGCGCGCGAGGCGCGCCGGATCGCACGGCAGCAGCGGCGCGACGGCCGCCTGCGTCGCGACGCCCGCCGCGCGCAGCTTCGCGAGCGCCCCGATGCGCAGCGCGAGCCCGGGCGCGTTCGGCTCGAGGAGGCGCCGCACGCGCTCGTCGTCGGTCGTGATGCTCATGCTGACGCGCACGCTCGGAATCTGCGCGAGGAGATCGGCGTCGCGTGCGACGAGCGGCGAGCGCGTCTGCACGACGAGCAGCGCGGGCGGATGCTGCACCAGCACTTCGAGGCAGCCGCGCGTGATCGCGAAGCGGCGCTCCGCCGGTGTGTAGGGATCGGTCGCGGAGGAACAGAAGATCCGCGCCCCGGCGATTTCCATGCGCCCGACCTCGCGGCGCAGCCGCTCCGCCGCGTTCGTCTTCGGCGCGAGCCACTCCGACCACGGCAGCCCGTACGGATTCGCGCGCTGCACCGAGAGTTCGCGCACGTAGCAGTAGGCGCAGGCGAACTCGCAGCCGACGTACGGCTGCAGCGAGTGGGTGAAGCCGCGCAGATAGCCGCCCGTCGGCGTCAGGATGCGCGCGACTTCGCGCGGGAAGACGCGGGCTCGGCTCATGCGGCGATGGTAGGATGCGCCGCCGTGTACGCCCTCGAACTCGCGTCCGCCACGAAGCGCTACGGGCGTCGCCACGCGCTCGCACAGGTCGATCTCGCCGTGCCGCAGGGCACGTCGGTCGGTCTGCTCGGCGCGAACGGCGCGGGCAAGACGACGGCGCTGCGATTGCTGCTCGGCTTCGTGCGCCCGACGCGCGGCGCGGCACGCCTGCGCGGCTGCGATCCGTTCGATCCGAAGGCGCGTCGCGGGGTCGGCTATCTGCCCGAGCGGCTGCGGCTGCCCGCCGCGATGACGCTGGAGCGTTTCCTGCGCGTGCACGCGGCGCTCGCGGGTCTGCGCGGCGCGGACGTCGCGCGCGAGATCGAGGCCGTCACCGAGACCACCGGCGTGCGCGACCGCCTGCACGAGCCGGTAGACGGTCTCTCGAAGGGACTCGCGCAGCGCGCGGGCTTCGCGCAGGCGCTGCTCGGAAAGCCCGAAGTGCTGCTCCTCGACGAGCCGACCTCGGGCCTCGACCCGCTCGGCGTGCGCGACGCGCGCGGCTGGATCGAGGCCGCGCGCGCGCGCGGCGCGACGGTGCTCGTCTCGTCGCACCAGCTCTCCGAGGTCGAGCGCACCTGCGACCACGTCGCGATCCTGCGCGAAGGACGGCTCGTCGCGAGCGGCGCGCTCGAAACCCTGGTGCAGCCGGGCGAGACGCTCGAAGACGTCTTCGTGCGCGCGGTGCGGCCGTCGTGAACGCCTTCCGCGTGCTCGCGGCCGAGGCGTTCCGCGACGGCTTGCGCCGGCGGCTCGCGTTCGTCGTCGCGATCACGCTGCTGCTAGGCCTCGCCGGCGCACAGAGCTGTACGAACCTCGGCGGCGGCCTGTCGTTCAACGGCGAGACGCTCGATCCGCACGTGGTCGGAGGCTTCGTCGCGCCGCTGCTCTTTTCGATGCAGGCGCTGACGGTGCTCTCGATCGCGGGTCTGCTCGCGGCGGACCTGCTCGCGCGCCCGCTTGCCGAGGGATCCGCGCTGCTGTGGCTCGCGCGTCCGGTTTCGCGCGGCGCGTGGGCCGGCGCGCGTCTCGCGGGCGCGCTGGGCGTGACCTTCGCCGCCGGCGCGCTGCTGCTCGGCGGCACCGGCGCGATGCTGGTGCTGCGCCAGGGCGTGTCGATCGGCCCCGCCCTGGCGGCGGCCGCCGCGACCGCACTGGGATCGGTCGTCGTCGCGTCGCTCGCCATGACCGCGTCGCTCGCGCTCGGCCGCAGCGCGGTCACGCTGCTCGTGGTGATCGCGCTCTTCTTCGTCGTCGCCGCCAACGCGACGGGCTTCGCGATCGCGCTGCTCGGCTCGGACATGCAAATGGGTTCGATCCTGGGTCCGCTCGATCGCTACGGTCCGCCGCTCTTCCGCGCGATCCTCGCCGCCGTCGTCGCGTGGAACCCGCACGTCGAAGCAGGCGACGTCTACGCGGCCTCGATGCTGCGTCTCGGCATGTGGGCCGGGGCGAGTGTCGCGCTCCTGGTCGCCGTCTTCCGTCGGCGCGAAATCGAGAGCTAGACACCAGCACACAGCGCCTGCCGATGCGATGCGCCGCGACTGCCGAGCCGCGCACGAAGCGCTCGCAAGTTGCTCCGACTCGCACACGGACTGCCGTGCGCGGCGGCACACGGCGTTACGACGCCCGCTCCGAAGAGATCCGTGTGGACCGCTCGATCCCTGCGTGGCGATTGCAAGCGCGCTCGGTCGGGCCCCTGCGGAATCTCTGGAGGCTTCGTGTTGATGCAATGGAAACGACGTCGGCTTCGCATGGCTGCGGCGTTGACGCTCGGCCTGGCGCTCGTGGCGCCGGGCGTGCAGGCCCTCACCCTCGCCGATCTCGACGGGGGCGGGAGCTTCTCGGTCGGATCCCTGTTCTTCTCGGACTTCGACGTCAGCGCGGCGGGCGACATCTCGCTCGACCTCGCCGACTACCCCGTGCAGCTGCTGAGCGACGGCTTCCGTCTCTCGGGGCCGCTCTCGGTGTTGCTGGGTGACGCCGGTACGCTCTTGATCTCGTACACCGTGTCGGCGCTGGATCCGATCCTCGTCGGCGCATCGGTGTCGGCGGCGGGCGTCGCGATCGACGCGGGCTCGCAGGCGTGGGTCGGCGAGTCGCTCTTCGACGCGGCGAACGTTCCGATCGGCGCCCTCTTCGCGTATGCGATCGACGGCGTCGGAGCGGTGCCGTTCGATTCGGCGGGCTTCGCGGCGACGTCGATCGTCAACGTCGCGAAGACGCTCCACGTCGAGGGCGGCCTCTTCGCCGCGCTGCCGGTGATCGACCAGCGTTTCCTGGTCGTGCCCGAGCCGCTGACGCTCGCACTCCTCGCCCTGGGCCTCGGCGGGCTCGCGTTCTGGGGGCGAAAGCACGAGGTGCCGGGTCGCCAGACCTGACGCCTGCCCCCCGGCGGCCGCGGCGCTTGCGCGCTGCCGCGGCCGCCGTTCTGCGTCCGGTCACGGGCGCCAGTAGCGTTCGAGCAGTCGCACCATCGCGGCTTCGCGCTGCGCGAGCGTGCCGACGCGACGATCGAGCACGAAGCCGTGCGCGAGCGCGAGCAGCGCGTCGAAGCCGGCGCGCGCCGCGATCCGCGTTTCGAGATCCGGCTCGTCGCCGCGTGCGAGCCAATGCGCGATGCGACCGACGCATTCGCGGTGTTCGTTCGCGAGCGCGCGCGCGTGCTCGGAGGAAACCGGTGCGTCCGTGAAGAGGATCCTGTGCAGGCGCGGCCGCTGCGCGTGTGCCTCGACCATCGCGCGCACCAGCACCGGGATCACCGCGTCCGCGGGCGCCTGCCCGGCCAGCGCCGCGAACGCCGGCGCCATCGCTGCACGCGCGGCCAGCAGGTGACACGCCGACAGCGTCGCGAGCAGCGCGTCCTTGCTCGGGAAGTACTGGTAGAGCGATCCGATCGAGACGCCGGCGCGTTCTGCGATCGCGTCGGTCGTCGCGGCGTCCGGTCCGCGCTCCTCGAAAACGTGAGCCGCCGCCTCGAGGATCGCGCGCACGGTCTCGCGCGAACGCGCCTGCGACGGGCGTTTTCGCGGCTTTAGCGGGGTGCGGCGGCCTGCCACGCGCAGCCCCGGAATGCGAGGTGACGACGCTGCATCGAGACTCGACATTCTCCCCGTCGCGCCCGATCGCACAAGGAGCCTCCGTGAACCTCGCCCTGCTCGATCGCGCCGCCCCCCTCTTCGATCGCGACCGCGCCGCGCTCGCGCCGCTCGTGCGCGACGGCGTCCTCGATCTCCTCGGCGACGCCTTCACGCCGACCTTCACCCAGCGCACGCTCGACACCGCCGCGAGCGCCTGGCTCTACGACCGCACCCGCGACGCGCTGATGCCGCGCTTCGGCCTGCCCGACTTCGCGAGTGAATCGCAGGCGGTCGCCGAGCGGCTCGCACTCGCGCCGGGCGCCATCGTGCTCGACGTCGCGTGCGGTCACGGCAACTTCAGCGCCGACCTGGCAAAGCGCGTCGGCCCGAACGGCCTCGTCGTCGGCCTCGACATCGCGGGCTCCATGCTGCACCGCGCCGCCGCCCGCATCCGGAGCCAGGGCCTCGAGAACGTGTTGCTCGTCCGCGGCGACGCGCTCGCCCTCCCCTTCCGGCCCGCCGTCTTCGACGCCGTCAACTGCTCGGGCGGCCTCCACCAGATGCCCGACCTCGCCCGCGCCCTCGGCGAAATGGCGCGCGTCGCAAAACCAGGCGCCCACTTCGCCGCGAGCGGCTTCGCCCGCAGCGGCGCCGAAGAGAGCGGCCTGCGCGGCTGGCTCTGGCGACGCTTCGCGCTGCACTTCATCCCCGTCGCGGCGCTCGAACGCGCCATCGAAGCCGCCGGCTTCGAGGACACGCGCACGCAGATCGAAGGATCGACCTTCGCCTACGCCAGCGCGCGTCGCCCGGAAGCGGCGTGATGCCGGCGCCCGCAGCGATCGCGATGTCCGTCTCACGCGAGGGCAAAGAACGACTGATCTGGATGCGGGCTACGTCCGACCTTCCTCCCGCGCTGAAAGTCCAGGATGAACTCCGCCTCGGGGTGACGCGTTCGCCGTACGGATTCGATGAAGGCGGCATGATCGTACGCGACCCTGCGATGTTCGACTCTCGTTCCCGCATCTGATGCGTGGAGCATGACGTAGCTTGCTCTCAGGTCCGGTGCACTTGGATTGCTCACACTTCCGAGATTGATGACCCGGACACCGCCGACGAGACAATGAAGCGGCTGGTGCGTATGCCCCGCGCACACGATCTCCG
>JALOQG010000105.1 GCA_025453505.1 Myxococcota bacterium
GAAGCGGTCGAGGTGGAAGCGCGCGACGCGCCGGAGCTGGCGATACCACCAGTGCTCATCCTCGACACGCCGCAGCGTCGCGTATTCCTCGGGACGCATCGGCGCGCGCGGACTTCGCTACAGGAAGATCGGATGGATCGCGGTCGCGACGAGGCCGAGCGCGAAGAGCACGCCCGCGAGCCGCGTCAGCACGAAGGCCCACGCGACGTACCACAGCGGCCACAGCGGATAGCCCGGCGGCGCCTGCGCGGGCTTCGGCGTGCGGAACGTCTTCATCACCTGCAGCGCCCGCGGCAGCGCCACGAAGGTCGCGAGCGTCCAGACGCCGAGCGTGCCGGTGAGGACGAGGATCGCCATCACCGCGAAGAACGCGAGCACGAGGCCCTGGGCCACGGTGCGCGCCTGCGTCTCGCCGAGCAGTACGGGCAACGTGTGGATGCCCTTGGCCGCGTCCGCTTCGAGCTTGTCGATGTGCTTGCCGAAGAGCACGACCGTGACGAGCAGCGCGTAGGGCAGGCTCGCCGCGAACACCCAGCCCGGCGCCTGGCCGGTCGTCACGAAGTAGGTGCCGGCGATCATCAACGGACCCCAGACGAGGAACACGCCCGGTTCGCCGAGTCCGATGTGCTTGAGCTTCAGCGGCGGAGCCACGTAGAAGACGCTGATGAAGAGGCCCGCGAGCGCGAACACCCAGACGAGCGGACCGCGTTCGTTGCCGAGGTACACGAGGATCGCGAGGTCGATCGCGTTGATGACGGCGATCGCCGCGACGAGTCCGCCCTTCGAGATCAGGCCGGAGAGGATCGGGTGCGGCGCGTAGAGTCCGCGCACGTAGGTCGCGGAATCGACGCCGCCCGAGAGGTCGAACCAGTCGTTGATCATGTTGTTGGCGGCGTGCGCCAGCACGAGGCCGACCAGCGCGAGCGCGAAGAAGCCCCAGTTCGCGTCGGCGGGCGTCGGGCCGGCCACCGCGAGCAGGCCGCCGATCACGCCCGAGGTCAGCGTCATCGGGAACACGCTCGCGCGCACGATCAGCAGCCAGCGCGAGACGAAGTCCATCGGCTGGCCCGGCGCGAGGTTCTGCGTGCGCAGCACCTCGGCCCAGTTGCGCCACGCCGCCCGCGGCGCGACGCGTCCGGGATCGGGCGCCGCGCCGGCGCTGGCGTCGACGGCGGAATCGGCACGGGGATCGGCGGACGCCATGGGGGACCTCCTCGGAGCGGCGGCGCAACCTAGCGAAGAGATCGGCTAGGGTGCGATCGATGCGGCACGCGAGCGTCGAGACGCGGAGCGGGATGGTTCGCGGCGCGGTCGAGCAGGACCTCGTGGTGCTCCGTGGCGTGCCGTTCGGCGCGGCGTCGGCGGACGCGCGTCGCTTCGAGCCGCCCGCGCGAGAGGAAGCCTGGACGGGCGTGCGCGAAGCCCGCGTCGCGGGGCCCGCCGCGCCCCAGCGCGGCTCGATGGTGATGCGCATGCTCGGGCTCGACGATGTCGCGCAGGACGAAGACTGCCTCGCGCTCCAGATCTGGACGCCCGGTCTCGACGCGCGCCGGCGTCCGGTTCTCGTGTGGCTGCACGGGGGCGGGTTCACGAGCGGCGCGGGCTCGCTGCCGGTCTTCGACGGCGCGCGGCTCGCGCGGCGCGGCGACGTGGTGGTCGTCAACGTCAACTACCGGCTCGGCGCGCTCGGCTTTCTCGCGCATCCCGATCGCTTCGCGCGCGGCGAGGTCGCGGCCAACTACGGAGTGCTCGACCAGATCGCTGCGCTCGCCTGGGTGCGCGAGCACGCGGAACGGATCGGCGGCGATCCCGCGCGCGTGACCGTCTTTGGCGAATCCGCCGGGGCGATGTCGATCGGCGCGCTGCTCGCGGCGCCGGCCGCGCGCGGCCTCTTCCAGCGCGCGATCCTGCAGAGCGGCGCCGCGCACAACGTTTCGCCGCGCGAGAGCGCGCTCCGCATCGCGACGCTCTTCCGTGACGCCACGGGTCACGCCGAAGCGGACGTCGCGGCGCTGCGTGCGCTGCCGGTCGAAGCGGTGCTCGCCGCGCAGCAGCGCGTCGTGGACGAATCCTGGAAGCACGTCGAAGGACTGGCGTTTCAGCCCACGGTGGACGGAAGCGTCGTGCCGCGCGCGCCGCTCGATGCGATCGGCGCCGGCGCGGCGGCGGACGTCGCGCTGCTGATCGGGACGAACCTCGACGAGTGGCGGCTCTTCGCGATCGCCGACGCGAAGCTGCGCGACATGGACGAGGCCGCGCTGCTGCGGCGGCTCGTGCGCGTGCCGCCCGGTGCGACGTCCGATCCGCAACAGCTCGCGGGCGAAGCCGTCGAGGTCTACCGCCGCGCGCGCGCCGGCGCGCTGCCCACCGATCCTGCGTCGCTGTGGCTCGCGATGCAGACGGATCGCGTGTTCCGCGTGCCGGCGATCCGTCTCGCCGAGCGCCAGCTGCGTCACGCGTCGGTGTTCCAGTATCGCTTCGACTGGCCGTCGCCCGCGCTCGGGGGTCTGCTCGGCGCCTGTCACGGGCTCGAGGTGCCGTTCGTGTTCGGAACGCTCGATCAGGAGCGCGCGGGCGATCTCGTCGGCCGCGGTCCCGCGGCGCAGGCGCTTTCGGAGCGGATGCAGGACGCATGGATCGCGTTCGCGACGCACGGCGATCCGGGCTGGCCCGCTTACGACCTCGAGCGGCGCGCGACGCAGCGCTTCGCGGCCGCGTGCGACGTCGAGCTCGACCCGCACTCGGCCGAGCGTCGCTTCTGGGACGGTCGCATCTAGAGATCCAGCGCCGATTCGGCAGCATCATCATGAACCCTGCGCACAGGGGCGTCGGCGCGTGGCGCGACCGGTAGCCACACGGTGACCTCGGTGCCGCGCTCGTCGCTCTCGACGTCGATGTCGCCGCCATGGCTGGTGACGATCTGGTGCGTCACCGCGAGGCCGAGGCGCAGCGCTTCGCGTTCGGCGGTCAGCGACGCGAAGGGATCGAAGAGGTGGGGCAGCTCCGCGGCGGGGATCGGCGGGCCGCTGTCGCGCACGCGCAGGCAGACGCGGCCGCCCTCGCAGCCCGTCGAGACGTGGATCTGGTGATCGCCGGGCGCTCCTTCGGGCACCGAGCGGATCGCGTTGAGCAGGAGCTGGAGCGCCACTTGCGTGAGCAGGCCCGGATCGCCGCGCACGGCCGGCACGGCGGTCAGGAACTCGGTCCAGCGCGCGCGGAAGCGCCCCTCGGCGCGGACCAGGGGCAGCACCGACGCGACGATCTCGGCGACGTCGAGCGGCACCGTCTCCGACTCGCTGCGCCGCGCGAGCCGCAGCAGCTCCGCGACCGTCCCGCGCAACCGCGCCAGCCCTTCGTGACACTCGTCGAGGATCTCCGGGATGTCGCGGCGTTCGGCCGGATGCGACCAGATCTCCTCGACGCGGTTCAGGTTCGACGACACGAATGCCAGCGGATCGTTGATCTCGTGCGCGACGCCCGCCGCGAGCGTCCCGAGCGCGGCGAGACGCTCGCCGTGCACGAGCTGCCGTTCCTTGCGGCGCAGCTCCTCGCCGTGCTCGGTGACGCGCACGTGCAGGTCCGTCGCACGCCGCGCGGCGTCGCGCATCGAGTGCACGAAGTCGCCGACGAGGCCCGCGGAGAGTCCCACCAGCATCGCGAGATAGCCGAACGCCAGGATCGGCGCCGCGTCGATTAGATTCGCGCCGACGGCGATGTCGTGGACCAGCGTCACCCAGAAGCAGCAGTAGGCCGCGAAGGGCGCGCGCGCGGCCGGATGGCTCCGCACGTGTCGGCCGAGCTGCACCATCAGCCAGAACGAGAAGAGCCCGAAGACCGCGACGAGGACGTAGCCGAACGGCGTGAGCAGGGCTTCCGGGATGCGGCCCCCGCTCACGCTGTGGCGCCACACGGTCGCGTCGGAGTAGATCCCGTCGGCCGCGATGGAGAGCAGGACGACGCCGCCGAAGACGTCCGCCGCCCGCTCTACGCGCGGGTACGAGAGGCCGAGCAGGGCGTGACACCAGCGAACGAAACCGATCAACAGCAGCGCGCCACCGGCCATCTCGAACGCCTGCCAGTAGATCGTCTCGACCGGCGTCGTGGCGCCGGTCCGCGCAGCGATTCCGGTCGCGATCCCGGTGACGCCGAGGGCCGAGACCGCCAGCCACAGATGCACGGTGTCGCGACGCCGATACGCGTAGATCCACGCGTGCAAGAGCGCCGTGTAGAGCGGCACTGCGATCGTCGCCACGATCAGCGCCCCGCGCATCAGGCCGCGGGCCTCTGCGCGCGCGCCGCGGCGAGCGGCAGGCGCACCGTGACGGTGGTTCCGCCGGCGTCGCTGCGCACGTCGATCGAGCCCCGGTAGCGCGTGACGACCAGCCGCGTGAGTGCCAGCCCGAGACCGGTGCCGCCGCCCGCGGAGCGCGTGGTGAACGAGGGCTCGAAGATCTGGCCCAGCACGTCCGGCGGGATGCCGGGTCCGTTGTCGCGCACCGACAGCTCGGCGCCGTCGTCGCGGATGCGCGCGGTCACCTCGATCCGCGGCCTGCGGTTCGGCGCCGCGGGCACCGCGTGGATCGCGTTGAGCGCGAGGTTGAGCGCGACCTGTCCGAGCAGGCGTGCGTTGCCGAAGACCTCCAGCGGTCCGTCGGCCTGCGTCACGACCTCGACCTGCGGTCCTGCTTCGCGCAGCACGAGTGGCAGGACGTCGCGCACGACGCCCGATAGATCGCACGTCTCGCCCTGGCTCTCGCCGTGGTGCGCCATGCGCAGCAGGTCCGAGACGATCGTGCCGACGCGGCCGAGGCCCTCGCGGCACTCGGCGAGAATTTCCTTCACCTCGTCCGAGTCGCTGTCGTCCTCCCAGAGCGCACGGAGCTGGTTCAGGTTGGTGCTGACGTAGGCGAGCGGATTGTTGATCTCGTGCGCGACCCCGGCCGCGAGCGTGCCGATCGCCGCGAGCTGCTCGCCGCGCGCGAGCCGCAGGTCGATGGCGCGCAGCGCGTCGACGCGCGTGCGTTCCTCCTCTTCGAGACTCGCGCCCAGGCGCTCCGAGGCGTCGCGCGCGGATGCGAGGTCCTGGAGGAGCGTCGCCGAGAAGGCCACGGCGAGTCCCATGTAGCCGCCCATGGGGTTCAGGAACGGGAAGTCGAGGAGCCCGACACCGACGAGCGTGTCGCTGCAGCCGGCGGCCGTCCACAGGGCGACGACGACGAGCAGCGCCGTGGTCCGCTCGCGGCCGGCCCTCCGCGCGCGCACGCACAGCACGATCGGCGAGAGGAAGAACGGCATCAGCATGGCGAGACCGACCGCACCGAGCGCCGTCAGATCGAGGTGCAGAAGCGGTCGGCCCGCGATCACGGTCGTGTTCGGCGTCGCGTCGATCTCGAAGAGCAGCTTCGGCGCGGCCAGCGTCAACGCGAAGAGCGTTCCCATCGCGATCACGCCGGCGCGCAGCAGGCGCGGGACGTCGGCCTCGAGCCGCGTCGCGGTGAATCCGAGCGCGCCGAGCGTCACGAGCGGCGCGCCGAGCGACTGGATCTGCTGGGCGCGAAACGCGGCGTGGACGTCGGACGCACCGAGCAGGCTCGCCGTGCCCCAGCACACGAGGCAGGCCCCCGCACCGGTGAGGGCCGCCCATGCATGGTCGTGTGCGCGACGATGCAGCGCGAAGACCCACGCGTGGAAGCAGGCCGCGTACAGCGAGACCACCGCGGCCGCCGTCGAGAGAAGCACGTCGGCGCCCATTCTGGATGGATCGGTCCTCTCCGAGGCCCCCTTGAGGCACGCGCCCGGCTGCGTCTCGAGGCGTTATGCTGCCGCGCCGTGAGCCTCCTCTGGACCTTCCTCGGCATCGCTTTCGCTGGCTGGGCCGTCGCGCGCCTCTTCCTCGGCTACGGCGCCGGTGACCCCGCGCTGCGCCAGCTCGCGTCGCGCGAGCAGGCGTTCGTGCGGGCGGCCGCGGATGCCGTGTTCCCGTCCGGTGGCGGTGCGCTCGCGCTCTCGGGCTCCGAGGCGGGCGCCGTCGCGCACGTCGATCGTTACGTCGACTCGCTCTCGCCGCGCAGCCGCGTGCTGATCCGGCTGCTCTTCTTCTTGCTCGAACACGCGACGCTCGTCTTCCCGGCGCCGGGCTGGGATGGGATCCGCCGTTTCACGAAGCTCTCGCCCGCGCAGCGGGTCGCAGTGCTCGACGCCTGGCAGCGCAGCCCGCTCGCCGTGCGGCGCACCGTGTTCCAGAGCCTGCGCGCGATCGTGACGATGGCCTACTTCGCGAACGCGACCGTGCTGCGCGGCATGGGTCTCGCCCCGCTCGAGATGGAGTCGCCGGTGATCGACGCCGACCTGCTGTATCCGCCGATCGGTCGGCCGAAGAGCGCGATCCGCTTCACGCCGGCCGACCGCGAACGCACGATCGTGCGCGCGCCGCTCGATCCGCACGGTCCGCTCGACCCGGCCTACCGGGAGAACGCATGAACGATCCGCGCGCGTGGCCCGGCTCGGTGCGCGTGTTCGCGGAGTACGACCGCGACTTCCACGTCTCCGCCGACGTCGTCGTGGTCGGCTCGGGCCCGTGCGGTGCGGTCGCGGCCTACGAGCTGGCGGCGGCCGGCAAGAGCGTCGTTCTCTGCGAAGAGGGCCCGCCCTTCACGCCGGCGGACTACGAGATCGACGGAGCGATTTCGATGTCGCGCACGATGCGCGAGGGCGGGCTGCGCTTCACCAGCGGCACGGTGCTGCCGACGATGCAGGCAATCGCGCTCGGCGGCGGCTCGCTCGTGAACTCGGCGATGTGCAATCGCACGCCCGAGTTCCGCTTCCAGGAGTGGGCCGAGTCGTCGGAGCTCTCGCGCACGTCGCGCGCCGACCTCGAGCCGCACTACGACGCCATCGCGGAGTTCCTCGGCATCGCGACGACGCCCGACGAGGTGCAGGGCCCGCGCAACCTGCTCTTCCGCGACGGCTGCAAGGCGCTCGGCTACAGCGCCGAGTCGTGCCCGCGCAACGTCGTCGCGTGTCGCGGCAGCGGCGAATGCTTCACCGGCTGCCGCGCGCGCGCCAAGCAGTCGATGGACATCTCCTACGTGCCCGCGGCGATCCGGCTCGGTGCGCAGGTGCTGACCTCGGTGCGGGTCGAGCAGATCCTCTCGGACGGGCGCCGCGTCACGGGCGTCTCGGGACGCGTCGTGGCGCCGTTCACCGGCACGCCGGGGCCGTCGTTCCGCGTCGAGGCGAAGGCCGTCGTGCTCGCGGCGGGCGTCGTCGCGACGCCGCTGCTGCTCCAGCGCAGCGGGAATCTCGCGAACTCCTCGGGGCAGGTCGGCGAGCATCTGCAGTTCCATCCCGGCACGTCGGTGCTCGGCATCTTCCCCGATCCGGTCGATCCCCAGTTCGGCGCGACGCAGGGCTACCAGTCGCTGCACTTCCTGCGCGACGGCTTCAAGCTCGAGACGCTGTGGGCGCCGCCCGGCGTGCTCGCGGTGCGCATGCCCGGACTCGGCCATCCGCTCAAGCAGGCGCTGCTCGACATGCGCTTCGCCAGCGTCTTCGACGGGATTGCGAGCTGCCGCCGCTCCGAGGGCCGGGTGCGCGAGCGCGGCAAGTCGCTGCAGCCGGCGATGTCGTGGCGCTTCCATCCGGACGACGCCGCGATCCTCGGCCGCGCGATCTGGCACATGGCCGAGATCTTCTTCGCCGCGGGCGCGCGCAAGATCCTGCCGGGCATCGCGGGACTCCCCGACGAGATGCACTCGCTCGCGGAGGCGGACGTGCTGCGCACGCGCACGCTCCGGCCGAGCGAGATCGTGGTCGCGTCCACGCACGTGTTCGGCACGACGCGCATGCACTCGGATCCACGCCGCGGGGTCGTGGACGAGGACCTGAAGGCGCACGATCTCGACAATCTCTACGTCGTCGACACGGGCGTCTTCCCGCGTTCGCCGGCGGTGAATCCGATGTTCACCGGCATGGCGCTCGCGCGGCGCTCGGCCCTGGCGCTCGCGGGTCGCGTTTGAGCGGGAAGAGCGAAGTCCCCGACGCCGTCTGGCGTCATCCCGCACCCGGGCAACTCATCGGTCCCGGTCACGCGGCGGGCGACTTCCTGCACGCGCCCGAATGGCGCCTGCTCGAAGAGCGCAAGGACTTCCTGCGCCTCGAGATCCCGTTGCCGAAGCACCTGATGAATCCGCGCGGACAGCTCTTCGGCGGCTTCGCGCCGACCTACGTCGACCTGATCGCGCTCTTCACCTTCCGCGCCGGGCGCCGCCGCGAGGGGCCCTGGCACTGGCTCGCCACCGTCTCGATGCACCTCGACTACTACGAGCCGGTGCTCGGTCCGACCTTCCTGGTCGAGAGCGAAGTCCGCCACCGCCGCGGCCGCAACGCCTGGGTCGCCACCCGCTTCCTCGACGGCCACGGCACCCCCTGCATCGACGCCTCGACGGTTCTTCGCGAGGTGGGCTCCGCTGACTGACGAGGCTGCCAGTCCAGCAACGCTTTGCTCCTCACTCCATCGCCCAGTATTCCGCCCTGCGTCGCGCGGATCGTGAAGAGTGTCCACTGCGTTGGACAGGTGCGCGCCTCGCCGCTTCAGATCAACATGCCGTTACCGCAACGCAGATAACTGTAGAGAAAGGCGGCGAGGATATACGCTACTTTCGGTCGCTATCGGAGGTCGCTGATGCAAGCCGTTCTCAAACTGCCCCGGACTCAAACGGGTCTGGCCATCGTCTTCGTAGCTTCGCTCCTGTACACATCAGCGGCTGAAGCAGGGCGTCCACGGCCTGGACTGCCCGATGCCCCCAGCGTAACCGTGGTCGCAGCCGGCGAGTCGATTGCTACGGGATGGATCTCCGCCTGCACCAAGGGCGGCGCGCCGCTCGCAACATGCACGCAACAGGTGCGTATCGTGGCGCAAGGGAGCGACTGTTCCGCTGAGGCTATTGCCACCGCAATTCCATCTACTGACGAGACGTGGGTAGCCTTCGAGCTATCCGAGGGAACTCGGTACACCCTCTTCGGTGTAAGCTCAAACGCCACAGGCAACTCCTGTTCCGACCCGCTCAACTTCACTGCTGCGGGCGAAGCGCCGCGGGTCGATCGAGTGCGCTTCTATCCCTCGATGGAGTACATGTTTGCTCCCCCTTTCTCAACTGGCGCTACACAGGTCCGATTCATCTTGCGGGCAGATCCGCCGATAATGAGAACGAGCGAGATCACGGTGCCGA
>JALOQG010000106.1 GCA_025453505.1 Myxococcota bacterium
GTTCGACTACGGATGGGCGGCGCCGGCGGACACGGTGCGGTCGGCGCTCGCGGCGATCGGCCTCGTGGGCCAGCCGACGTGGCGGCCGTCGGCCGCCACGCGCAGCGCGCACCCGGCGCGATCGCTGACGTCCGACGCGCGCGCCAGGGTACGCGATCTGGCGTCGGGTGCCCGCCCGCCCGACGATCCGGACCTCGCCGCGCTCGCGCCGGAGCGGCGCGCCGCACTGCTCTCGCTCGCCTACGACCTGCTCCGCCATCGCGCGACACCCGCTCGCGTCGCCGAGGAGCGGCCGCGCTCGCGTGCGCTGCTCGTCGCGCGCGCGGAGGTACCGGTCGAGGGCGACGTCGTGCCGCCGCCCCCGGCGCCGGCCGTCTCGCCCGATCGCGGACACGGCACGTCGCGCGCTCGCATCGGCGGCGGCGTGCGCGACGGCCGCGCCTTCGTCGAGCTGCGCGCGCGCCCGGCGTTCCACGATCTGCTCGATCCGCAGGGCGGCTACACGCGCGGCGCGCAGATCGACTTCTTCGACGTCGCGCTGCGCGTCTACCCCGGCGAGGAGAAGGTGCGGCTGCACGAGCTGCGTGTCCTCGACATCGTGTCGATCGCGCCGCGCGACGCCCTCTTCCAGCCGATCTCCTGGCGCTTCGGTACGCGCGTCGCGAGCGAGCCCGTCGGCGACGGACGCGAGGCGTACTTCTGGCGCACCGGCGGCGGCGCCGGCGCCACCCTTGCGCTCGGCGACTTCGGACTCGCGTACGCGTTCGCCGAGGCGCGCAGCGACGTCTCGACCTGGCTCGACCCGGCGATCTCGGTCGGCGCGGGCGCGAGCGCCGGCCTGCTCGTGGGCGATCCGCGCGATCGCTGGCGCGCGCACCTGCACGGCAGCGCGCTCCACTACCCGCTCGGGGATCCGCGCAGCGGCTTCGCGGTCGCGCTCGACCAGCGGCTCTCGCTCGGTCGCGACGACGCGCTGGAGCTGCGCACCTCGCTGACGCAGGACTTCGGCAACGCCTGGAGCGAGATCGGGCTCTTCTACAGCCGCACGTTCTGAATCAGGCGTTCGGCGTCGCGCCGGGCAGCGCCATCACCTTGGTCTCGAGATATTCCTCGAAGCCCGCGACGCCGTTCTCGCGTCCGATGCCGCTCTGCTTGTAGCCGCCGAACGGCGTGTCGACGTGGAACCACATGCCGCCGTTGATCGAGATCGTGCCCGTGCGGATGCGGCGCGCGACGGCCAGGGCGCGCTGCTCGTCGGCCGACGTGACCGCGCCCGAGAGGCCGTAGATCGAATGGTTCGCGATGCGCACCGCGTCGTCGTCGTCCGTGAACGGGATCACGGAGAGCACCGGGCCGAAGATCTCTTCCTGCGCGATCGTTGCACTCGGATCGACGTCTACGAAGAGCGTCGGCTCGACGTAGAAGCCCTTCGGCAGGTGCTTCGGCACGCCGCCGCCGACGAGGCAACGCGCGCCTTCGGCCTTGCCCTTCTCGATGTGCGCGAGCACGCGCTCCTGCTGCCGCTTCGAGACCTGCGGGCCCTGCAGAGCACCCGGCTGGGTCGGATCGCCGTACTTCGCGTTGCGGAAGGCGGTCTCGAGCAGCCCGATCGCCTCGTCGTAGCGCGAGCGCGGCACCAGCATGCGGGTGGTGAGCGCGCAGCCCTGTCCGCCGTGCGTACACATCAGCGCAGCGCCCGAGAACGCGGCGGCCGGCGCGTCGTCGAGGACCACGTTGGCGGACTTGCCGCCGAGCTCGAGGAAGATCTTCTTCAGCGTGCGCGACGCCACCTCCATCACGCGGCGACCGGTCGCGGTCGAGCCGGTGAAGGTCACGACGTCCACGCGCGGATCGTTCGCGAGCATCTCGCCGAGGCCGTGATCCGACGACGCGACGACGTTGACGACGCCCGCCGGGATGTCGGTCTTCTCCGCGATCAGCCGGCCGAGCTGCGTCGCGCTCCACGGCGTGTCCGGCGCCGGCTTCAGCACCAGCGTGCAGCCGGACGCGAGCGCCGGACCGAGCTTCGCGAGGTTCAGGTAAAGCGGAAAGTTCCACGGCGTGATCGCGCCGACCACGCCCGCGGGCTCGCGGCGCAGGATGCGGCGCTGGGGCGCACCCATGAACGTCACGTCGGCCAGCGCCGCTTCGTAGACGTAGGACTCGGCGAGATCCGCCCAGTAGAGCGTGTCGTCGATCGACGAGTTGCACTGCACGCCGTACGTCAGCAGGATCGGCGAGCCGGCCTCGGCGATCACGATCTGGCGCAACTCCTCGCGCGCCTCGACCATGGCCGCGTGGAGCTGCCGCAGGCAGCGCGCGCGGAACGCGGCGTCGCCGGCCCAGCGGCCCGCATCGAAGGCGCGGCGTGCCGCAGCGATCGCCGCGTCCATGTCTTCGCGGGTCGCATCGGCCGTGACGCCGATCGTCTCCTCGGTCGCGGGGTTCACGTTCTCGAACGTCGCTCCGCTGCTCGACGCGACCAGACGCCCGTCGATCAGGTTGCGGAACTCGCCGAGCTGCTGCGTGGCCATGCGAACCTCCGGAAGAGCGGCGACCGTATCTTAGATTTCGGACGCTATGCAAACGCTCCGAGCACCGCGCGCGTGTCGGCGCCGAGCGACCGCGCGCGGCGCCGCAGCGGACGCACACGTGGCGCCGCGACGGGAAGATCTTCGCGAGCCTCGCACGGCGGCGGCGCCGCGCCGAGCGCGTGCGCGGCGACGTCGCGAAGCGGGACGTCGAGCAACACGCCGCCGCCGCGGCGCCACGCCGCGAGCGCGGCGTGCGCTGCGTAGAGTCCCGTGAGCGGATCGGCGATCGCGTCGCCGCAGAAGAGCGGGCCATCGTCGTCGCGGCCCGCGAGCGCCGCGAGACCACCCGCTGCGGCGGCGTCGTCGCCGAACGCCACGCCATCGTCCTCGCGTCCGTAACCCGTGATCGACACCCAGACGAGTCCCGCGCGCGCCGCGACGATCGCCTCGGCGTCGACGCCGAGCTGTCGCAGCGCGCGCGGCCGCGCGCTTTCGATCACGACGTCGGCGGCGGCGACGAGGCGGCGCAGCGCGTCGACGTCGCGAGCGTCCGCGAAGTCGAGCGCGACGCTCTGCTTGTCCCCGTTGAGCAGATCGAAGAACGCGGCGGGGCCGAAACGCGCGCCGTCCGGACGCCGCGTGCTCTCGACCTTCACCACGCGCGCGCCCGCCGCCGCGAGAAGCTGGCCGCAGAGCGGGCCGGCCCACAACGCGGAGAGATCGACGACGAGCGGTCGCGCGCCGCGCGCCGGCACGCGCGCCACGTCGAGCGCGATCTCGCGAAACGCGGCGCCCGGCGCCGGCGCCGGCGCGGGCGTCGCGACCGGAGCGATCGCGAGCCCGACGAGTCGCGCGCGGGCGACCAGATCGGCGACGTCGCGATCGCGCACGACCTCGGCCACGAACGGCCAGGGATCCGACACGTCGTCGCGTCGTACCGCGAGCCATGCGGGTACGGCGGCGCGATCGTCGGCGCGCGGCAGGTTCACGGCGATCCAGCCGTCGCGCGCGCGCAACAGGTGCGCACTTCCGCCCACCGACACGCGGCCACGGCGTATGCCTCCGAAGCACGCCGCGCGCTCGCCGAGCAGCGCGGGACCGTCGAGACGCATGGCGATGCCGTCATGCGCCGCGAGCGCGCACAGATCGGATGCGACGCGCTCCGCCGCAACGGCGATCGCAGCCGGAGCGACGACGGGCGCGCGCTCTGCACGGCCCGTCAGGATCATCGCCCCGGAATGCGCCCACAGCGCTGCTGCGTCGAGCGATGCCTGCATCTCGCTCCCCGTCGGCGGCAACCCGCTAGAGCAACGTGCCGCGCAGGAAGAGCATGGCGACGCTGAAGTAGATGACGAGCCCCGTGACGTCGACGAGCGTCGCGACGAACGGCGCCGACGCGCTCGCAGGGTCGAGGCCGAGCCGACTCAGCGCGAACGGCAGCATCGCGCCGACCAGGGATCCCCACAGCACGATGCCGAGAAGGCTCGTCGCGACCACGAGCGCGATCAGCGTGGCGGGCGCTGCGGAATCATCGGGCGGCAGCAGGAACACGCGCGCGAAGCCGATCAGTCCGAGGATCGCACCGAGCACGAGGCCCGCGCGGACCTCGCGCCAGAGCACGCGCGGCCAGTCGCGCGGGCGCACTTCACCGATCGCGAGCGCGCGGATCACCAGCGTGGTCGCCTGCGAGCCCGAGTTGCCGCCGCTCGAGATGATCAGCGGGATGAAGAGCGCCAGCACGACGGCCTTCGCGATCTGGTCCTCGAAGTACGAGATCACCGTGGCGGTCAGCAGCGAGCCGATGAACAGGATCGCGAGCCAGCCGACGCGCTTGCGCACCATCTCGAGGATGCCGACCTGCAGGTACGGCGCATCGAGGGCGGAGGTACCACCGATCTTCTGGATGTCCTCGGTGGCCTCTTCGCGCACCACGTCGACGATGTCGTCGACCGTGACGATGCCCTGGATGCGCCCCTGCGCATCGAGCACCGGCACCGCCATCAAGTCGTGCTCGGCGATCGTCTGCGCGACCGCCTCCTGGTCCATGTCGTCCGGCACCGTGACGACGTCGGTGCGCATCACCTCCCGCACCGTCTTGTCCGGCGGCGCGGCGAAGAGTTCGCGGAACGAGATCACGCCGACGAGACGTTGCTCGCCGTCGAGCACGTAGATGTAGTAGATGGTCTCGAGCCGCTCGCGCGCCTGGCGGCGCAGGTACGCGATCGCCTCGTCGACGCGCATCTCGGGGCGCAATCGCGCGTAGCGGGGACTCATCAGGCCGCCGGCCTCGTCCTCCGCGTACGCGAGCAGCGCGGTCACTTCCTTGCGCGTCTCGGCGTCGATCAGCGCGAGCAGGCGGTCGCGCTCCTCTTCGGGCGCCTCCTGCACGAAGTCGGCGGCGTCGTCGGGGGCGAGCTGGCGGATCCAGAGCTGGCGCTCGCCAGCGGGCAGCGCGAGCAGCAGCTCTGCCTGGTCGTGCGCCGTCAGCCCGAGGAAGAGATCCTCGGCTTCGACGGGCGAGAGCAGACGGAACCCTTCGGCGCGTTCCTCTACCGAGAGCGCCGGCCAGGCGTCGGCGAGCTCCGCCGCTTCGAGCGCGTCGAGCTCGGCTTCGGTGGGAGACAACCGCGTCCCCTCGCTCGGCCCTGATCGTTCCCGCTCACAGGATCGCCCCCGCCTTCTTCGACTTCGCCAGCACGGCCCGGTCGCAGCCGCGCGCGAGCAGCACTTGCTCGGTGTTCTGACCCATCTGGGAAGAAGCCGCCAGCTCCGGCGGGATCACAGCCGACACGAACCACCCGTGCGCGACCTCGAGCACCGGGACGCCGGCGAGCGGTCCGCGGTCGCGCGGTGCCTGCATGGCGCGACCTCCGCGGCGAGGATCGCGCGCTTGCGACGAACCCGCGAGTCGGACGCTCAAGCCCACCGCCAATCGGCCGAATTCCGATGCGACACTCGCCATGCCGACCGCGCGTCGCGATTGACGCCCCCGAGGGCGCGGTGTAGATAGCCGGGTGGCCGAAATTTCGAGGGATGGCCACGGTTTCGACGACGGCGGGAGATCGACCGTGAGCGCCCCGAGCGAAGAACCCGCGCGAGCCCCGGCTCCCGGCAGCATCAGCGTCTTCTTTCCGGCCTATCACGACTGGGGCACGATCGCGAGCCAGGTGGTGCTCGTCTCGCGCACGCTGCGCGAGTTGACCGACGACTGGGAAGTGATCGTCGTCGACGACGGCAGCCGCGACCGCACGCCCGAGGTGCTCGACGAGCTGACCAAGCTGTGTCCGCGCCTGCGCGTCGTCACCCACGCGAAGAACCGCGGCTACGGCGGCGCGCTGCGCTCGGGCTTCGAAGCCGCGCGCAAGGAATGGATCTTCTACACCGACGGCGACGCGCAGTACGACGTGTGCGAACTGACGCTGCTGTGGGCCGCGCGCGACGGCGTCGATCTCGTCAACGGCTTCAAGATCGCGCGCTCGGATCCCTTCCACCGGATCCTGATCGGGCGCCTGTACCACTGGATGATCAAGCTCGCGTTCGGCCTTCGGACGCCCGACGTCGACTGCGACTTCCGGCTCGTGCGGCGCGCCGTCTTCGAGAAGATCGAGCTGACGCGCGACACCGGCCTCATCTGCGTGGAGCTCGTCACCAAGATCGAGAAGTCGGGCTTCCGTTCCGCCTACGTGCCGGTGCACCACTACCACCGCCTGCACGGACGCTCGCAGTTCTTCAACCTGAAGCGCGTCGGACAGGTGGCGATCGGTCTCGGCGAGCTGTGGCGCGAGCTGATCCTCGAGCAGCGGATCGGCCGGGCGTGAATCGCGAGTTCCGGAGCGTCTTCGGCGGTCGCCGCACGCTCGTGACCGGCGGACTCGGCTTCATCGGCTCGAACCTCGTACGGCGCCTGGTGGAGCTCGGCGCCGACGTCACCGTGATCGACGCGCTCGTACCGGGTTACGGCGGCAACCTCTTCAACGTCGAGGACGTGCGCGACCGCATCCACCTGATCGTGGACGACGTGCGCGACGCGCCCGCCATCGAAGCTTGCGTCGAGGGCCGCGACCACGTCTTCAACCTGGTCGGGCAGGTCTCGCACACGGATTCGATGAGCGAGCCCGCGCTCGACCTCGAAAACAACTGCCGCGCGCCGCTCGCGGTGCTCGAAGCGTGTCGCCGCGCGAACCGCGCCGCGCGCGTCGTCTATTCGAGCACGCGCCAGATCTACGGCCGCCCCGAGCGCATGCCGGTGGACGAATCGCATCCGTGCCGGCCGGTGGACGTCAACGGCATCCACAAGTGGACGGCCGAGCAGTATCACCGGCTCTACGACGAGGTCTACGGGATCGCGTGCGTCGTGCTGCGCCTCTCCAACACCTTCGGGCCGGGCGTGCTGGTCAAGCACCCGCGGCAGGGCTTCATCGGCTGGTTCCTGCGCAAGGTCGTCGAGGGCGGCGAGATCGAGCTGATGGGCGACGGCACGCAGCTCCGCGACATGAACTACGTGGACGACGTCGTCGACGCGCTCTTGCTCGCCGCGGCGACGCCCGCCGCGCGCGGCCAGACCTACAACCTCGGCGCCCCCGCACCGGTCTCGCTCGGAGATCTCGCGCGGCGCATGGTCGAGATCGCCGGCCGGGGCTCGATCCGCCACGTGCCCTTCCCGCCCGAGCGCAAGCGCATCGACGTCGGGAGCGTCACGATCGACTGGTCCCGGATCCGCCGCGAGCTGGGCTGGAGTCCCCGCGTCGAAGTGGACGAAGGTCTCACGCGTTCGATCCGCTACTACGAACAGCACCTCGACCGCTACCTGGATTGACGAGAGTCCCGTGATCCGCGCCGTGATCCGCCGCTTCGCCGACCGGCTCGCCGAGACGCCGGCCGCCTTCCACTGGCTGCGCAAGCTGCCGGAAGGCAACTACCGCGAGACGAAGCGGCGCATCGCCGCGGTGCGCGACGATCTCGGCGCGCCCCGCGTGCTCGATCTCGGCTGCGGCGCCGGCGAGTACGCGGAACTCTTCGATCCCGCGCTCTATCTCGGCATGGACATCGACCCCGGCTACATCGCGTTCGCGCGCAGTCGCCACCCGAAGCATCGCTTCGCGTGCGCCGACGTCACCACCTGGTCCGGTGAGGAGAACGGTTTCGATCTGGTGCTCGTGAACGGCGTGCTGCACCACCTGGGTGACGCCGAGGCGAGCGCATTCCTGTGCAACGCCCACCGCCTGACGCGGCCTGGTGGGACGCTGCTCGTGATCGAGGACGTGCGCCTGGATCCGCCGACCTTCGCGGCGCGCGTCGTTCACTTCCTCGACTACGGCGACCACATCCGCACGCTGCCGCGCTGGCAGGCGCTGGTCTCGGCGATCACTCCGATCGCGCGCAGCGAGACCTACGTGAGCGGCATCTGCCCGTATCACCTGATGCTCTGCTCCAAGCCCGTGCGATGAACCCCACGCGATGATTCCCTTCCACGACGTCGCCGCGAGCTATCGCGCGCAGCAGGCCGAGATCGACGCCGCCGTCGCCCGCGTGCTGGCGAGCGGCGCGTACGTGCTCGGCGCCGAGGGACGCGCCTTCGAGAGCGAGTACGCCGCGTGGGCCGGCGCGCGCTTCGCCGTCGGAGTCGGCTCGGGCATGGCGGCGCTGGAACTCGGACTGCTCGCGCTCGGCGTCGCGCCGGGCGACGAGGTCGCGATCCCCGCGATGACCGCCGTTCCGACCGCCATGGCGGTGCTGAGCGTCGGCGCGACGCCGCGCCTCGTGGACGTCGAGGTCGCGACCGGCCTGATGGATCCGGAGTCGCTCGCGCGCGAGATCACGCCGCGCACGCGCGCCG
>JALOQG010000107.1 GCA_025453505.1 Myxococcota bacterium
TGTAGCCCTGCTTCTCGAGGGACTTCTGGATCTCTTCGACGGACTGGAACATGGGCTCCTCAGCTCATCAGGTGAAGCACGTGCCCGAGCTTCTCTTTCTTGGTGCGGAGGTACTCGCGGTTCTTCTCGTTCGGCACGATCTCGAGCGGCACGCGCTCGACGATCTCGAGGCCGTAGCCTTCGATGCCCGCGCGCTTGCCGGGATTGTTCGTGATCAGGCGCATTTTCGTGACGCCGAGATCGACGAGGATCTGCGCGCCGACCCCGTAGTCGCGCAGGTCGGGCGGAAAGCCGAGGCGTTCGTTCGCCTCGACCGTGTCGAGCCCTTCCCGATCCTGGAGGCTGTAGGCGCGAATCTTGTTCTTGAGCCCGATTCCGCGGCCTTCCTGGCGCATGTACAGGATCACGCCGCGGCCCTCGGCCTCGATCATCTTCATCGCGGCGTGGAGCTGCTCGCCGCAGTCGCAGCGCAACGATCCGAACGCATCGCCAGTGAGGCATTCGCTGTGGACGCGGACCAGGACGGAGTCCTCGGGCCCGATCTCGCCCTTCACGACCGCCATGTGATCGACGTGGTCGATGTCGTTCTCGTACACGAAGGAACGCCACTCGCCGGCGAGCGCCGTCGGCAGGTCCGCCTCGGCGATGCGACGCACGAGCTTCTCGTTGCGCAGCCGGTACTCGATCAGATCCGCGATCGTGACGATCTTGAGATCGTGCTGGCGCGCGAAGCCGACGAGATCGGGCATGCGCGCCATCGAGCCGTCGTCGTTCATGATCTCGCAGATGACGCCGGACGGATTGCGGCCCGCGAGTCGCGCGAGATCGACCGAGCCCTCCGTCTGTCCCGCGCGGCGCAGTACGCCGCCGGTACGGGCGCGCAGCGGGAACACGTGTCCGGGGCGCGAGAGATCGTGCGGGCGCGAGTCTGCGTCGATCGCGACGCGGATCGTGTGCGCGCGGTCGGCCGCCGAAATGCCCGTGGTGACGCCCTGGCGCGCCTCGATCGAGATCGTGAACGCGGTGCCGAAGGTCGTCGTGTTGTCGCCTTCAGGCACCATCATCGGAATCCGCAGATCCTGGAGGCGCTCCTCGGTCAACGAGAGGCAGATCAGGCCGCGGCCGTGCTTGGCCATGAAGTTGATCGCCTCGGGCGTGACCGCGTCGGCGGCCATGCACAAGTCGCCTTCGTTCTCGCGATCTTCGTCGTCGGTCAGGATGATCATCTGGCCCGAGCGGATCAGGCCGATGCCGTCCTCGGCGGGCACGATCACGTCGGCCCACTCCGGAGGCACACGGCGCGGCTTGAGTCGCAGGGGGGGCGGACCGGCATTCGGCATGCTGCTCGTCCTCTCGTACGGGCCCGCTCGCGCGGGGCATGCGCGGGCGGATTCCGTCGTTTCCCCTCGGGATTCGGCGTCGGCAGGCTATCGGCGGCTGACTCGCGCGTCAACCAAGCTGCCGCGAAAGCGCCTCACGGCGCAGGCGGCGGCGCGAGGTCGGACAGCGACTCGAGGATCTCCGCCTGCGTCTCGGGGCGGTGGAGGTTCCCGAGGTGTCCGCCGGTGGGAAAGAAGCGCACGTGCTCCGGCCCGACGACCCCGGTCAGCCAATCGATGTCTTCGTTGCTGGTGAGGAAGTCGTTCTTGTTCGCGAACACCCGCAGCTTCGGGTTCGCGGCGAGCCCGTCCGCGATCGCGCGCAGGTCGTTGGCGGCGACCAGTTCCTCGCCCGAGCCCACGGTGCGGAGCCGATCGCGGTGGTACGGCAGGACGAAACCGTAGAGATACTCGGCGAAGGAGTAGTCGCCGATCTCCCGGTACGCCGATTGGCGTCGCATCGGCGTGCGCTTCGTCAGCAGGACGCCGAGGTCCTCGCGCTCCTGGCTCGAGTAGAGGATCTCCTGGACCGCGCGGCGGAACGCGAGGCCGATCAGGAACTCGGCCTCCTCGTTCGTGAACGGCAGCTCGCCCTGCGGCGTCACCGTGCCGCCCGCGCGATCGGCGGAGTCGAGGCGGCTGTAGGCGCCCGACCCTGCGTTCTGCTCCATGAACTTGCGGCCGACGCGGGCCGCCTTGCGCAGGATGCGCTGCACCTCGCCGCTCCGCTCCTCCGGCGGGAACGCGAGCGGCACGTTGAAGAAGCGATCGAGGCGCTCCATGCCTTCGATCAGCCGGACCGGCGGATCGAGCAGCACGTAGCGATCGAAGCGGACGAGTCCCTTGCGGGCGCGACTCTCCTGCGCGGCGACGTAGAAGCCGTGGAACGCGCCGAGCGAGTAGCCCATGAAGATGCGCGCTCCGATGCGGTCGCCGTGGCGAGTGGCCAGATCGCGCGACATCGAGTCGAGAACGCCGTGGAGGTCGGCCGCGTCCACCGGCGCGTGGCCCGGCACCGGCACGCTCGAGGCGCGTTCGATGAACTCGAAGTTGAGCGGGTTGCTGACCAGCGCGACCGAGAAGCCGCGGTCCCAGGCCATCTCGGCGAGCGCCAACGGCGAGGACGCGAGCCGGTGCGAGCCGAGCCCGGGCACCACGAACACGATCGGCGCCGGACGCGGCTGGATCCGGTACGAGTACGGCAACGACTTCCCGGTCGCGCGGACGTAGACCTCGCGCGTGTCGAGCCGCCCGGCGAAGCCGGGATCCTTCGGGCCGAAGAAGACCGCCTCGAGCGTCTGTACCACGCCGGTGTCGTCGCCGGCGAGATCGACGGGCGCGTCGTCGTGGACCGCGTCCTCGCGCGCGACCGTCCACAGGAGCTGCGCGTCGTCGTAGGGATCGAAGCTGCTCTTCACCAGACGCCGGTACTCGGGGATCGAATCCACCTGGTCGTTGAACGAGAGCACCGGACCGGCCGGGAAGAAATAGGTCGCGGGATCGAGGTAGGCGTCGGGAATCAGGCCGACACCGTCCCGGATCGTGCTCGGGCCGAAGATCGGGAGCACCAGATAGGTGGACGGGTCCCAGCCCCAGCGGCCGAAGACCTGCCCGAAGTCCTCGGGCGCGGGCCGCAGGTCGAGCCAGCGCAGCGCCGGATCCCACAGACCCGCGATCCCCACCGTGCTGTTGACCGCGAAGCGCGCGGTCTCGGTGCCCGCCGCCCGTACGCGGCCCTGCAACAGGTTGGCGACCAGGTTGCGCGGGTAGACCAGGTTCGCGCCGAAGTCGCGCAGCCGGTCGCGTGCGAAGCGCGGCACCACGACGCGGTAGACGCGACCGACCGGATCCGCGATCGCCACGATCAGCACGTGGTTGAAGATCGACGTGCCGCGGTTGACGGGCTCGAGCGGATCGGCGAAGCGCGGCGGTTCGATCTCCTCGCGCTGGAAGTACGCGGCGCCGGGGCCCTCGAAGGCCGACCAGTCGCGGCGCTGCACCGGATGGGCGCAGCTCGTTGCGACGCTGGTGAGGAGGAGAATCAGGACGGCGCGCGCCGTCCAGGATCGATTCGGGACTCGCACGGGACCTCCGCTGGGATGCGCCGGGCGTTTACCCGGGATCCGCGCGGTGGTCAACCGGCCTAGCCGGCGGCCTTCGCGTCGCTTCGGGCGACGTGCTTGAAGACACCGTTCAGGAACTCTTCTTCGCTGACGCCGAAGTTCGTCGAGAACTGATGCTTCGCATCGAGGTGCCGGACCATGCGCCGGAGCAGCTCGCGAAAGGTCTCGAGCACGCCCTCGCCCTTCATCGCGACCGCCGGAAAGGTCGGGATCTCGCCCCACGATTCGCGAATCTCGTTGAGCGGCTTGATGTCGGGCAGGTCGCGCTTGTTGAACTGTACGACCTTGGGAATCGTGTCGAAGTCGATGTTGTTGGCGCGCAGGTTGGCTTCCATGTCGCGCCACGAGTAGGCGTTGGCGCTGGCCGAGGCGCGCTGCGAATCGGCGATGAAGGCGACCGCGTCGGCGCCCGCGAGCACCACCTTGCGCGTGGACTTGTGCATCACCTGGCCGGGGACGGTGAAGAGCTTCAGCTTCACGGAAACGCCCTTGCCGGCGCCGAACTGGATCGGCAGGAAGTCGAAGTAGAGGGTGCGATCGTCGGTGGTGTCGAGCGTCACCATCTTGCCGCGCGACGCCGGATCGAGCAGCTGGTGGAGCTGCTGCAGATTGGTCGTCTTCCCGGAGAGCGCCGGTCCGTAGTAGACCACCTTCAAGGTGATCTCTCGCGCTCCCATGTTGATCTGGACCATGGCTCCTCCCCGGCGTCGGTCCCCCGCGCGCACGGCCCGCCATCCGGTGATGCTTCCCCAGGGATCTCATCGGTCGGTCCGGGGCGGCAATGAAGGCCCCAATGCGCCGGGGAGGCGGGATCAGCGGCGCCGGTAGGCCTCGAGCAGGGCCCGCGCAGCGGCGCCCGGGGACGTCTTCTGGGCGCCGACCTCCGCCTCGAGGCGCCGCAGCTCGCGCGCGACCCCCGGGTGCGTCCGGAAGCTCGCCTGGAGCGCCTCTTCGACCAGGCTCCACATCCAGGCGCGGGCCTGATCGGCGCGGCGGGCCGCCAGCTCGCCGGCCGCCGCCAGCGCGGCCCGTTGGCTCACGACCTGCTCCCAGAAGGCATCGATCCCCTCGCCGCCGACGGCGCTGGTCAGGAGGACGGAGGGACGCCAGGACGCCGACGCCGGCCGCATCACCGAAAGCGCGTGGCGGTACATGGTGCGGGCCCGGCGGGCGGCGTCGCGCTGCTCGCCATCGGCCTTGTTCACGACCAGCGCGTCGGCCAGCTCGATCACGCCTTTCTTCATGCCCTGCAGCTCGTCGCCGGCGCCCGGCTGCAGCAGCACCGCGAAGAAATCGACCATCGAAGCCACGGCCACCTCGGACTGACCCACGCCGACGGTTTCGACGATCACGACGTCGAAGCCCGCCGCCTCGCAGAGCAGCAGGGTCTCGCGGGTACGATGCGCGACGCCTCCGAGCGAGCCTCCCGACGGAGACGGACGGATGAACGCGGCCGGGTGTTGCGAGAGCCGCTCCATGCGGGTCTTGTCGCCGAGGATCGAGCCGCCGCTGCGCGGACTCGACGGATCGACCGCGAGCACCGCGACGCGATGCCCCTTGGCGATCAGGTGCAGTCCGAGCGCTTCGATGAAGGTGCTCTTGCCGACCCCGGGCGTGCCCGTGATGCCGAGGCGCACGCCGCTGCCGGTGTACGAGACGAGCTCCTCGAGCACCGCCTGACCGACCGCGGCGAGGTCCGCGCGGCGGCTCTCGAGCAGCGTGATCGTCTTCGCGAGCAGGCGCCGATCGCCCGTCCGCACGCCGTCGCGGTGCAGGTCGATCTGGGAGCGCAGGGCGCCGGGCGCCGCGCCCTCCCCGTCCCGCGCTCCGCTCATGCGCGTTTCGCGCGGATCGCCGCGAGCACTTCGCGCGCGGCCCTCGGCACCGGCGTGCCCGGACCGAACACGGCCGCGACGCCCTGGGCGCCGAGTTCCGCGTGGTCCTTCGGCGGGATCACGCCGCCCGCCACCACGATCACGTCGTTCGCGCCTTGCGCGCGCAGCGCCTCGACGAGCTGGGGCACGAGCGTCTTGTGACCGCCCGCCTGCGTCGAGACGCCGACTGCGTGTACGTCGTTCTCGATCGCCTGCCGCGCGGCCTCTTCGGGCATCTGGAAGAGCGGACCGATGTCCACGTCGAAGCCGAGATCCGCGAAAGCGCTCGCGATCACCTTCATGCCGCGATCGTGTCCGTCCTGACCGAGCTTGCACACCAGGATGCGCGGCCGGCGGCCTTCCGCCTCCGCGAACGCCTCCACTTCCGCGCGCACCGCGTCGTAGTCCTGGTCTCCTTCGGCAGCGCCGGCATAGACGCCCGAGATCGTGCGCGTCTCCGGCCGGTGTCGGCCCCACACTTTCTCGAGCGCCTCCGAGATCTCGCCGACCGTCGCCCGTGCGCGCGCCGCGTCGACCGCCGCCGCCAGCAGGTTGCCGGGCCCGCCCTTCGCGATCGCCTCGAGTGCTTCGAGCGCCTGCGCGACGGCCTTCGCGTCCCGCTTCGCGCGCACCTCGGCCAGCCGCCGCACCTGCGCCTCGCGCACCGCCGCGTTGTCGATCTCGAGCAGGTCGAACTCGTTCTCGGCGCCCGCCACCTGGTACTTGTTGACGCCGACCACGATGTCTTCCTTGCGGTCGATGCGCGCCTGGCGCCGCGCTGCACACTCCTCGATGCGCAGCTTCGGCATGCCCGACTCGATCGCGCGGGCCATGCCGCCGAGTTCCTCGACCTCGGCGATCACGGTACGCGCCTCGGCCGCGAGACTCGCGGTCAGGCTCTCCATGAAATAGGAGCCGCCCCACGGATCGATCACCGCGGGGATGCCGGTCTCTTCCTGCAGGATGAGCTGCGTGTTGCGCGCGATGCGCGCGCTGTTCTCCGTCGGAAGCGCCAGCGCCTCGTCGAAGGCGTTCGTGTGCAACGACTGCGTGCCGCCGAAGACCGCAGCCATCGCCTCGATCGTGGTACGCACCACGTTGTTCAGCGGATCCTGGTACGTGAGGCTCGCCCCGGACGTCTGGCAGTGCGTGCGCAGCATCGACGACTCGGCCTTCTTCGGCGCGAAGGGCGCGAGCGCTTCGTGCCAGAGCAGACGCGCCGCGCGTAGCTTCGCCACCTCCAGGTAGAAGTTCATGCCGATCGCGAAGAAGAACGAGAGGCGCGGCGCGAACGCGTCGATCGCGAGGCCCTTCGAGAGCGCCGCACGCACGTACTCGAGGCCGTCGGCGATCGTGAACGCGAGCTCGAGTACGGCGTTCGCCCCGGCTTCCTGCATGTGATAGCCGCTGATCGAGATCGAATTGAACTTCGGCATCGAGGTCGCCGTGTACTCGATGATGTCGGCGACGATGCGCATGCTCGGGGTCGGCGGGTAGATGAAGGTGTTCCGGACCATGAACTCCTTCAGGATGTCGTTCTGGATGGTGCCGGCGAGCTTCTCGGCGCCGACGCCCTGTTCCTCGCCCGCCACCACGAAGCAGGCCAGGATCGGCAGCACCGCGCCGTTCATCGTCATCGAGACGGTGACCTGGTCGAGCGGGATGCCGTCGAAGAGGCGCTTCATGTCCTCGACGGAGTCGATCGCGACGCCGGCCTTGCCGACGTCGCCGAGCACGCGCGGATGATCGGAGTCGTAGCCGCGATGCGTGGCGAGATCGAAGGCGACCGAGAGCCCCTGCTGTCCGCCGGCGAGGTTCTTGCGGAAGAAGGCGTTCGTCTCCTCGGCCGTCGAGAAGCCGCCGTACTGGCGGATCGTCCAGGGACGGTTGGCGTACATCGTCGCGCGCGGACCGCGCACGAAGGGCGCCAGACCGGGGAGCGTGTCGAGGTGCTCGAGCTTCTCGAGATCCGCCGCGGTGTAGAGCGGCCGGATGCGCATGCCCTCCGGCGTCTCCCACGCCACTGCGTCCACGTCCTTGCCCTTGAGCTCGGCCTTCGCCGCACTCCGCCACCGCTCGAGATCCGCCGCCTTGCTCATCTCCGTCTCCCGTTCTTCGAAGCGCCCGAAGGTAGCCGCTACATCGCGCGCCGATAGCGTCCGCCGACCTCGAAGAGCGCATCGCTGATCTGTCCGAGGCTCGCGACCGGCGCCGCGTGCATCAGTGCGTCGAAGCAGTTCTCCTGCGCGACGACGGCCCGCTGCAGCGCCGCGAGCGCCGCCGGAGCGGCGTCTGCGTGCCGGCTCTGGAAGGCGCGCAGGGCGTCGAGCTGCGCACGCTTCTCCGCGTCGCTGGATCGAACGAGACCGCCGTCGCCGGCCGGCGCGAGCGACGCATCCGCCGCGCCGTCCGGGCGCAGGAAGGTGTTGACGCCGACGATCGGAAGCTGGCCCGAGTGCTTGCGTTCCTCGTAGCGCAGGCTCTCTTCCTGGATCCGGCCGCGCTGGTAGAGCGTCTCCATCGCGCCGAGCACGCCGCCGCGCTCCGCGAGCCGCTCGAACTCCCGCAGCACCGCCTCCTCCACGAGGTCGGTCAGCTGCTCGATCACGTACGCGCCCTGGATCGGATTCTCGTTCTTCGTGAGGCCGAGCTCACGGTTCACGATCAGCTGGATCGCGACCGCGCGCCGCACCGACTCCTGCGTCGGCGTCGTCACCGCCTCGTCGAAGGCGTTCGTGTGCAGGCTGTTGCAGTGATCCTCGATCGCGGTCAGCGCCTGCAGCGTGGTGCGGATGTCGTTGAACGCCATCTCCTGCGCGTGCAGCGAGCGGCCCGACGTCTGCACGTGGTACTTCAGCTTCTGGCAAGGCGTCCACGTCCATGCCGCGGGCGCGATACGCCTCGACGTAGGTGAATCCGTTCGCGAGCGTGAAGGCGAGTTGCGTGATCGGGTTCGCGCCGGCTTCGGCGATGTGATAGCCGGAGATCGACACGGAATAGAAGTTGCGGACCTGGCGGGCGACGAACCACTCCTGCACGTCGCCCATCGCGCGCAGCGCGAACTCCGTCGAGAAGATGCAGGTGTTCTGCGCCTGGTCCTCCTTCAGGATGTCGGCCTGCACGGTGCCGCGTACGCGGCGGAGCACGTCGGCGCGGATCCGCTCGTACGTGTCGGCGTCGACGGCCTCGTGCCCGGCGATCCCGAGCAACCCGAGGCCGAGGCCGTCGTGCCCCGGCGGCAGCTCGCCCTGGTAGCGAGGCAGACCGCGGGCGGAGAAACGCGCGCGCACCTGCTCGAGCCGCCCCGACTCCCGCAGGTGTCGCTCCACCCGCTGGTCGATCGCCGCGTGCAGGAAGAACGCGAGGATCATCGGCGCGGGACCGTTGATGGTCATCGAGACGGACGTCCTC
>JALOQG010000108.1 GCA_025453505.1 Myxococcota bacterium
TGCATGTCCACGATGAAGTACGTGAGGCCCGCGTGCTTCGGCGCGTTCGGATCGCTGCGCGTCACGATCATCCCGAAGTCCGAGAAGTGGGCGCCAGTCGACCAGATCTTCTGGCCGTTGATCACCCACTCGTCGCCGTCCTTGACGGCGCTGGTGCGCAGGCCGGCGAGATCCGAGCCGGCGTCCGGCTCGCTGAAGAGCTGGCACCAAACGACCTGGCCGCGCGCCATCTCGCGGATGTACTTCTTCTTCTGCTCGTCGTTGCCGTGCGCCATGATCGTCGGGCCGAGCATGCCGTGGCCGATCGCGTAGATGTTCGGCGCCACGTCGAACTTCGCCTCTTCCTGACCCCACACGACGGCTTCGAGCCGGCCGAGGCCCTGCCCGCCGTACTCCTTCGGCCAGGTGAGGACCGCCCAGCCCTCGTCGAACTTCTTGGTCTGCCAGTCCTTGGCCTTCTGGATCACGTCGGCGCTCTCGCGCTCGCCGAGCGGACTCGCCGCGATCTCGCCGGGCGGCCGCAGGCGTGCATTCGCTTCGAGCCAGGCGCGCGCCTTCTTGCGGAAGGCGGCCTCTTGCGGAGTGTCTTCGAAGTTCATGGGTGTCTCCTCACTCGCCGTCGTTCAGGCTGGCGGAGTCTTCGTTCTTGGCCTCGAGGCGCGCGATCAGCTTCTCGCGCCACTCGCTGGGCGTGCCGAGCGCGGCCGACAGCCACTTCGCGCGGCGGTAGAACAGGTGGCAGTCGTACTCCCAGGTGAAGCCGACGCCGCCGTGCAGCTGGATCATCTCCTCGGCTGCGAGTTCGAACGCCTCGCTCGCGGCCGAGCGGAAGCTGCACGCCGCCAGCGCCAGCTCCTCGTTGCCGCTCGAGAGTGCCCACGCCGCGTAGTAGCCGTTGCTGCGCGCGATCTCGATCTTCGCGTAGAGCTCGGCGAGGCGGTGCTTGATCGCCTGGAACGACGCGATCGGGCGGCCGAACGCATAGCGGCCGAGCGTGAACTCGCGCGTGATCTCGAACGCACGCGTCGCGCCGCCGATCTGCTCGAAGCCGACCATGACGGCGGCGCGGTCGAGCAGCGTCGTGATCGTCGCCGCCGCGTTCTTTTCGGCGCCGAGCAGCTCGGCCGGCGCCTTCTGGAAGACCAGCTTCGCGAGCGAGCGGCTCGGGTCGAACGAGTGCAGCGTCGTACGCTGCACGTTCGCGCCGAGTTCCGCGATCACGAGCACGGGCCCGTTCGCGCCCTTCGCGACGACCACCGCGACACCCGCCTCGGCGCCGTCGAACACGGGCACCTTGGTGCCGTCGAGCGTGCCGTTCGCGAAGCGCGTCGCGAGGTGCGCGACGTCGGCCTCGCCCGCGCCCTCGGCGAACGCGAAGGTGCCGGCCACCTCGCCGGACGCGAGGCGCGGCAGCCACTGTTTCTTCTGCGCGTCGCTGCCGGCGAGCAGGATCGCCTCGGTCGCGAGGCACACCGACGTCGAGAACGGGATCGGCGCGAGCGCGCGGCCGACCTCCTCGGCGATCAGCACCAGCTCGAGATAGCCGAGCCCTGCCCCGCCGTATTCCTCCGGCACGACGGTGCCGAGCCATCCCATCTCCGCGGCGCCCTTCCACAGGCCCGGGTCGGAAGTAGCGGTCTTCGATTCGAGGACCTTGCGACACACGTCGAGGCCGGCGTTCTTGGCCAGATAGTCCCGTGCCGCTTGCTGGACGAACTTCTGGTCCTCCGAGAACTCGAGATTCATGCGGGGGCTCCTTTTGACTCGAAAGTCAACGCGGGGCGCAGCATAGCGACGATCGGCAGGGGAGAAAGTGAACGAGCGCCGTGATTGTTTCCGAGTTCAGCGCGAGCGACGGCGACGGATCGCGAGCAGGACGGCGGCGGCGGTCGGCAGCGCGAGAGGGCCTGTCGGCTCCGGGACCCAGTAGACGGCAGCGTCGGGCTCGCCGTTCGCGCCGGCGAAGGGGCCGGTGACGTGCACGTGCTGCAAACCGGCAGCGAGGAAGAGCGCGAGCCGCGGCGGAGACACGTCGCCCTCCACCTCGACGGGACCCAGCTCGAAGGTCGTGCCGACCTCCCAATCCCAACGGACCTCGGGCCCCGCGGTCGGCTCGTCGGGGAGCACGCGACGCGCCGGGAAGCGCGGTCCCGCGACGACAAGATCCGCGCATCCGCCGGGCGTCTCGAACGTGCAGTCCGCCGCGTAGCCGACGCCCGGCTCGACGCCTCGGCGCATCAGCTGCGCCGCATACCAGTTCCACGCGACGCGCTGCACGACGTCCGAGTCGCCTGCGTCGGGAAGCACGGTCGCGAGACCAGGGAACCATTGATGCAGCGTGCCCGCGTCGGCGAGGCGCAGATCGATGCCGTCCTCGTCGCACGAGGTTCCATATGCCGCGCCGCACCCGAGCAGGGCCTGCTCCCGCTCGCTCCACTCGGCCGGCACGTCACGATACGCGGAGGAGGCGACGGCCGGCTCGATCGGGAGGTCGTCGCCATGCGTCGCGAGGAGCCAGAGTGCGCCACACATGGCGTCGATCGCGGAATCCCCGAACCCGATGCTGGAGCAAGCGATCAGCGCGAATGCGAGCTCGTTCCGGGACGGCACCGACAAGGCCGCGAATGCCTCGGCACTCGGAGCAGGCCCTCTTGGCGTCGGCGCGATCGCCGCGCCGGTGATCGCGTCGCGCTCGAGAGGCACCGCCGTCGCGATCGGAACCCCTTCGGCGCGCAGCACGCCGTTGCCGAGGCCGCCCGTGACGGGCATCTCCCAGAAGATGCGCGCGGCTCCTCCGCGGACGTCCTCGCCCGGCGACGCCTCGATCGTGTAGGAGCCGCCGCTCTTCCGCCCCGTCTGCCCGAAGCCGCCCGTGTCGATCTCGAGCCGCACGATGCGGTCCGCCTCGTCGCGCGCGACGGTCACCGAGGCAGAGGCGGCCGGCGCCGCGCCGACGAGGGCGATCACGAGCGCCAAGAGCGGAATCGCGCCACTGCGCATCGGCTCATCCTACGGCGAATCGGGTCTCGGCGTCAGCTCGCGCGCGCCCCCCTCGCTCTGGCATGCTCGCGCGATCCGACACGGGAGGGCTGCCGATGGACGAATCCGTTTCGCGCGCAGAGCTGGAGCTCGCCTTCGCCCACTATTGCGACGTGCGCGAGCGCGCGATCGCGACCGGCGACTGGCGGCCGTGGGGCGCCCTCTTCACCGCCGACGCCCGCTACGTCGAGCACGCCTACGGCACCTTCGTCGGGCGCCAGGCGATCCAGGATTGGATCGTCGGCGTGATGGCGCCGTTCCCGACGATGACGTTCCCGAACGACTGGGTCGTGTTCGATCCCGACCAGCGCATCGTGGTGTTCCAATGCCAGAACCGGCTGCCGCACCCGACGGATCCGAACGGCCCGCCCTTCCAGTTCCCCACGTGGACGAAGCTCGACTACGCGGGCGACGGTCACTGGAGCGGCGAGGAAGACGTCTACAACCCGAAGAAGGCCGCCGAGGTGATCCAGGCGTGGATTGCGGCCGGTGGCAAGCTCGCGGCGCGTGAAGCAGTGAAGATGAAACATCTGTGAGTCGGATCTGAAGTGACACTCCGAGCCTGTCAGCGGGGCGAGGACTGGGACCCGGCCTCCTCGAGACACGCCGCGAGTTCCGGCGTGCTCTCCCAGCCGCAGCGGCCATCGGCGCCGAAGCGGCCGCAGCGCGCGTCGCGGTAGCACGCGTAGTGCGGGCGCCACTCGCAGGTCGTGCCGACGTGTTCCTCGGCGCAGATCTGCCCGGAGCAGCCGGTGACGACGCAGCCGCCCGCGACCACTTCGAACGTGTTGCTGTGTAGATCCTCGACCTGCGCGCATTGGCTGAGCGGCGCCGACTGGCTGCAGCCGATGCCGACCGGGTAGCGCAAGCGCCAGGTGCCAGGCTCGCGCGCGAGGATCGGATCCACGGCGACGGCGCCCGGCCCGAGCGGTTCGGCCAGCCCCTCCCACACGCAAACGGTGTCGGAGCCCTGCGCGACCCACTCGTTGCCGATCCGCTGCTCGTACTCGAAGTGGCCGCAGCCGCCGAGATGGATCGTCGTCGCAGCGAAGTGGTTGAGCAGCGTCACGGTCCCCTGCTCGCCGACCTCGTAGTGACCGCGATCGGTGACGGGCGAACACGCACCGAGCAGCGCCGCCGCGGCGAGCAGCCAACGCGTCGATCCAGGGCCAGGCGTCATGCTGCGCCCTCCGATGCGGCCACTCTACCACGCGGGTCTGCGGGCGAGAGAGGCCGACGCCGGACGGCGAGCGTGCACGGAGACACGCTGCCGTCCGGCGGTCCGATGGACTTCGCTCGGATCCGTCTCGCTGCGCGGCGGCTACCGCCTACTTCAGCTCGGTGCGGCCGTAGTCCAGGATCTGGCGCGCGATGATCAGGCGCTGGATCTGGCCGGTGCCCTCGTAGATGTCCGTGATGCGCACGTCGCGGAACCACTTCTCGAGCAAGTGCTCGCGCGAAGCGCCCATCGGGCCGAGCAGCTCAATGCAGCCCTGCGTGATCTCGCGCACGGCCGCGCCGCCCTTGGCCTTGCAGATCGACGACTCGAGGTTGTTCGGCTTGGCGGTGTCGGAGAGCCACGCGGCCCGCATCACCGTCAGCATCGCCGCTTCCTGGAGCGCCTCGAGTTCGAAGAAGCGCTGCGCCAGCGCCGACTGCGACGCCGCGCCCGGTGCGTAGTCGAACACGACGCCCGCCGCCTGCAGCTGTTCGCGGGTGAAGTCGAGCGCCGCCTGCGAGATGCCGAGGCCGATCGCCGCCACCGCCGGGCGCGTCATGTTGAAGGTCTTCATGACGCCGGCGAAGCCGCCCGAGGACTCCTTCGGAATCTCTTCCTTGCCGCCGAGGAGATTGCCGCGCGGGATGCGGCAGTCCTTGAACACGTAGGCCGCGGTGTCGTCGGCGCGGATGCCGAGCTTCTTCTCCTTGTGCGCGACGATGAAGCCCGGCGCGCCCTTCTCGACCAGGAACGACTTGATGCCGGCGCGGCCCGCCGAGCGATCCAGCGTCGCCCACACGATCACGCCCTCGGCACGACACCCCGTGGTGACGAAGATCTTCTCGCCGTTCAGCACCCACTCGTCCGTGGTCGGATCGAGCACCGCCGTCATCTGCACGCGCGACGGATCCGATCCGCAGCCCGGCTCGGTGATCGCCATGGCGAGCGTGAGCCCGCCCCACTTCTGCTGCTGCTCGGGCGTGCCCGCGGCACGCAGCGCCGCATTGCCGAGGCCGCCGCGACCGCGGCGCATGCGCACCGAGTAGTCGCCCCAGCTCTGCGCGCCGGCGACCATCATGCTGATCACGCCGAGGCCGGTGTCGTCCTTCGTGCGACCGCCGAAGAGGCTCATCATCGGCGGGAAATCCTTCGCCTCGGGCAGCTCGTCGGGCGGAAACTCGTGCTCGTTCTCGTCGTAGTGGCGCGCGTAGTTGCGGCACACCAGCGCCTCGGCGCGGATCGAGTCGAGGACCTTCTTGTCATTGTCGGTGAGCGTGAAGTCGATCATGGGGGTTCTCCTAGACCAGGCCGGCGCCGTCGAGGACGCCGAGGGTGCGCGCGTTGCGGTACCAGAGCTCGACCGGATGCTCACGGATGAAGCCGTGGCCGCCGAGCACCTGCACGCCGTCGTCGGCGATCTTCATCGCCTGCTTCGCGCAGTAGCTGCGCGCGAGCTGGGCCTCGCGCGTCGCGTCGATTCCGTTCTCGAGCCGGCTCGCCGCCTGCCAGACCAGCCAGCGCATCGCGTCGACCTCGATGCACATGTCCGCCAGCGTGAATGCGATCGCCTGCTTCTTCGCGATCGCCTCGTCGAAGGCCTCGCGATCCTTCGCGTACGGAATCGCGTACTCCATCACCGCACGCGACACGCCGACCAGCACCGCCGCCTGTGCGGTACGGGCGAGGTTCACGATGCGGCGGGCGTCGCAGCCGGCGTCGCCGCCGAGCCGCGCCGACGCGGGAACCTCGACACGCTCGAGGGTCAGCGTGCCGGTGGTCAGCGCGCGCAGCCCGAGATTCTTCTCGGGCGCCGCGAGCGCGAGGCCCGCAGCGTCGCGCGGGACGACGTACGCCTGCACCGCATCGCCGCCGTTCTCGCGCGCGAGCACCAGGAAGTGGCTCGCGCGATCGGCCAGCGGCACGCAGCACTTGACGCCCGACAGCACGAAGCCGTCGCCCTTGCGCTCGGCACGCGTGCGCAGCGCGGTCGGGTCGAAGCACGGACCCGGCTCGACCAGCGCCAGCGACGCCGCGTGGAAGCGCTCGCCGCAGAAGAGCGGCAGCAGCTCGCGCTTCTGTGCCTCGGTGCCGAACTCGACCACCGGCATCGCGAAGAGCGCCGGCGAAACCGCCGCGAGCGCGAGCCCCGCGTCGCCGTGCGCGAGTTCTTCGAGCACGAGCACGTTGGTGATCGGCGAGCGCGCCTCGCCGGCTCCGCCGTACGCCTCGGGGATCTGCGTCGCGACGAGCCCGAGCTGCCAGGCCTGCTCGAGGAACGCGTCGGGGGTCTGGCTGTCTTCGTCGCAGCGCCGCGCGATCGGGCGGATCGCGGACGCCGCGAACTCGCGCATCGCGTCGCGTGCGACCTCCTGCTCTTCCGTCGGTCCAAACGAGATCACTTGCTTCTCCTCGGTTTTCCGCCCGATGCGGGACGCGCGAGCGCGATTCCGTCCGGGTGGGGGATCTGGTGGAAGTACTCGTCGAGCGCGTCGCGCGCGCCGTCCTTGGTCAGCAGGCCGCGCTTCACCGCGTCGCGTGCGTCGAGCAGGCCGAGCGCGACCGCGCACCACACGCGCGCCTCGGCCGTGTACCGGACGTCGGCCCGCTCGGCGAAGCCGCGCACGACCGTGCAGGTGCCGTCCGCGATGCGAATCGTCCAGACGCCGCCTCCCTCGCCCGAGAGCCGCACTTCGAACGTGACGTCGGCGTCGCGCGCAATGCCGTCGCGCAGCAGGAATGGCAGCGATTCGAGGATCGACTGCGCCGAAGTCTCGGTGAAGGGGCCGACGTCGGCGATGTGTTCTTCCATCGCGTGCTGCACCCACCAGCGCGCGATCTCGGCGATCAGCGGCTCGAGCGTGCGGCCCTGCTCCGTCACGGTGTAGTGCGAACGGTTCGCTGCGGCGGCGTTCTCGCTCGCGACCCAGCCCTGCTGCACCAGGTGGCGCAATCGCGCCGAGAGAACGCGCGGCGCGATGCCGGTGCGCTGGCGCAGTTCCTGGAAGCCCTTGGGCCCGCCGAGCAGCTGGCGGATCAGCACCAGCGTCCAGCGATCCCCGATGTGATCGAGCGCGCGGGCGACGGGGTCGAAGACGGCCGCGGGCCGCGGCACATCCCGCGAGGTCGGAAGGCGTAGCGTCTTGGGTACCTTGGGGGGCACGACCTAAGTATCTATCGGATACTTCCCCCGATGGCAACCCGGCCAATCCGCGCAGCCCGCTTCCGCCGTAGCGAGCCGCAGGCGAGCGGGCCGGCGTGGCGCCGAAGGCGCCCACCAGATGGAGCCGCAAACCCTGCCCGCTCGCCGGCGCCGAAGGCGCCCACCAGACGGAGCCGCAGGCGAGCGGGCAGCCTCAAAAGACCGGAGGCGGACTGTAAGCCGGGTCCTGTTCCGGCGTCGGGTCACCCCTCGCCGGTGAGGATCATTCGTCTAGGCGACGCATTGCTGCGTCGCTCGAGCGCTCTCACCCGGACGCCGGCACCGACGCGGCGAACCGCGCTGGCACATCGGACGAGCCGCCCTCGACGGCGTCCCTATTCGAGCTTGCTCCGGGAGGGGCTTGCACCGCCGCCGGTCACCCGGCTGTCGCGCGTGGGCTCTTACCCCACGATTTCACCCTTGCCTGTGCCTCCCCCGCACTCCCTCACCAGGAGCGCGGCTTCATCGGCCATCGGCGGTGTGTTTCTGTTGCGCTTTCCCTCGGGTCGCCCCGGGTCGCCGTTAGCGACCTCCCTGCTCTGTGGAGCCCGGACTTTCCTCCCGCGGGCCGTAGTTACCCGCCGGCGATCCTCCGTCCGCCTCCGGTCGCGCGCGAGCTTAGTGAACCTGCCCGCTCGCCGGCGGCTCCGGCTGGTGGGCGCCTTCGGCGCCACGTCGGCCCGCTCGCCTGCGGCTCGCTACGGCGGAAGCCGGCTGGTGGGCGCCTTCGGCGCCACGTCGGCCCGCTCGCCTGCGGCTCGCTACGGCGGAAGCCGCCCGCTCGCCTGCGGCTCGCTACGGCGGAAGTGCGGTCTGTGCGGCTTGCGGCGTGTTCGCTGCGCTTCGGAGGACGGAAATCCGCGGGGCCCGCTTCAGCCTCGCCTGCGGAATTCGAGCCCTTCGAAGTCGCCGGAGCTGCGCCACTCGTCGATGTAGGAGAAGTAGGCGACCGGCCCGGCCGGGTAGCCGCTCGCGTTGAGCCGCTCGCGCCGCCCGATCGGACGGCCCTCGTTGTTGTAGTAGCCGGGCGTGCAGTCCGGGCTGCCGAGGAAGGCCCGGGGGCTGCTCTCGAGCAGCTTCACCCACGCCTCCTCCGCGGCCTCGCTCACCTCGACTTCGTCCGCGCCGGTCGCGAGCGCGTGGCCGATCACCGCGGCGACGGTGCTGCCCGCCTCCGTGAGATTGTGCGTGATGTTCGAGATCAGGTTCGCGCCCTGGGTCAGTCCGACGACGAAGAGATTCGGGAAGCCGCGCACGTGGATACCGTGCAGCGTGCGCATGCCGTCGGCCCAGTGTTGCGAGAGCGTCTCTCCGCCGCGTCCGATCGTCGCGAAGCCCGCTCGCCGCTCGGCGTCGGTTCCCACCTCGAAGCCGGACGCGAAGATCAGGCAGTCGACCTCGTAGTGCTTGCCCGCGACCCACACGCCGGTCGCGTCGATGCGCTCCACGCCCTTTCCGTCGGTGTCGACCATGTGCACGTTCGGGCGGTTGTAGGCCTGCAGGTACTCGTCGTGGAAGCAGGGCCGTTTGCAGAGCTGGCGGTACCAGGGTTTGAGCGCCTCGGCGGTCGCAGGATCCTTCACGATCGCGTCCACGCGCGCGCGGATCTCGTTCATCTTCTCGTCGTCGCTGTCCTCGTACGCGCGCTGGACCAGCTCCGGCCCGAACGTGGCGCCCGGCTCGCCCATCGCCGCGACGACGCGGTCGCGGATGCGCTGCGCGATGTCGGTCCAGCCGTCCTTCACGAGATCCTCGTCGGCGAAGCCTCCCGTCTGCAGCGTGGCGAAGTTGAGGAGCCACTGCTTCTGCCAACCGGGCGCGAGCGTCGCAAACCAGTCGGGTTCGATCGCGTGGTTGTTGCGCACGTCGATCGAGGAGGGAGTGCGCTGGAAGACGAAGAGCTCGCGCGCGTCGCGCCCGAGCGGAGGGATGCACTGCACGGCGGTGGCGCCCGTCCCGATGATGCCCACGCGCCGGTCGGCGAGCTTCGTCATCGGCGCACCGGCGGTGTCGCCGCCGGTGTAGGCCCAGTCCCAGCGGCTCGTGTGGAACGAGTGTCCCTCGAAACTCTCGATGCCGGGAATGCCGGGCAGCTTCGGCCGGTGCAGCGGACCCGTGCCCGTGCCGACGAAGCGCGCGCGGATCTCGTCGCCGCGGTCCGTACGGATCACCCAGCGCGCCGCGGCGTCGTCCCACGCGAGCGACGTCACGGCCGTCGAGAAGAGGGCCTTGTCGTAGAGGCCGAAGTGACGGCCGATGCGCCGCGCGTGCTCGAAGATCTCCGTCGCGAACGTGTACTTCATGCTCGGGCGGTGGCCGGTCTCTTCCAGCAGCGGCAGGTAGACCATCGCCGCCGTGTCGCACATCGAGCCCGGATAGCGGTTCCAGTACCAGGCTCCGCCGAAGTCGCCGCCGCCTTCGATGATGCGGAGATCCGTGATCCCGCGCTCCGCGAGGCGCGCGCCGACGCAGAGGCCCGCGAAGCCGCCGCCGATGAACGCGACGCTCACCTCTTCGCGCACCGGCGCGCGCGGAGCGCGCGGCGTGTACGGGTCTTCGAGCAGATACGCGAACTTGCCGCTGGGCTCGCGGTACTGGTCGTTGCCTTCTGCGCGCAGGCGCTTGTCGCGCTCCGCGCGGTACTTCGCGCGAAGCGCCTCGCGATCGATCGAAAGGGAAGCGCCGTCCGTCATCGTCTCTCCTCGCTCGCCCGGGCGTGACGCGACGGAGGATATGGGCGATGGCGGCGCAAAGGAAGAAGTCGCGCGCGTCTCGGTGCCGACCGCGCGACCGGCGTGGTGACGCCCGACTACAGCGGGGATCGGCCGCTCACGCGAGAAGCTCGAGCCGGACCCGTGCTTCGCGTCGGGTGAGCGACGCATCGTGATCGCCTCCGCTCTCCTGCGGCTCGCTTGCCTTCGTTGCCGCGGCGCGCGAGGCGAGCGATTCTGGCAAGCGTGCTGGCCCTCCTTCGCATCGCGTTGGCGTCACTCGTCATCCTCGTCAGCGGAGCACCGCGAGCGAGCGCCGTCGCATCGCTCGACGCGAGCGCGAGCGCCTGCATTGCGACGGTGTCCAATTGCAGCGTGGCCGGGCCCGGGGAAGGCGGCGCCGGCGCGGTCTTCACGGGCGCAACCGGCGTGGGTGCGCAGACGAGCGCCTCTGTGGACTCGGACTCCCAGATCCAGATCTCGGCGGGCGCCACGCAGGACTACGGCGTGTTTCGCGGCCGCGCGCAGGTGACCGGGGCAGCGCGCGCGATGTGTGGACGATCACGAGCCCGGGCCGGAGCGGCCCCGGCACCTTCAAGGCGTTCTTCAGCGTGGACGGATCGATCTCCTCCGTCCCGGGGCCCGGCCCGGTGACCGCGGATCTCCGCCTGGCGCTCACCGCGGGCGATCCCGTCTACGCAGTCGGCTCGACGGGACCGATCGCCGCGGGCGGCGTGTACGGCTTCGAGGGCGACGCCTCGATTCCGTTCACGTTCGGCGCCGCATTTCCCGTCGTGATGGCGTCCACTATTGGCGCGTCGATCGCCGCACCCTCGAACGGTGTCGGGTTCTCCTCGGCAGTGATCACGGACTTCAGCAACGGCGCGTACCTGTCGGCGATCGAGGTCTACGACGGGCAGGGCCAGCCCGTGTCCGAGTTTGCGATCGCGACAGAGTCGGGTGTCGCCTATCCGGTGCCCGAACCGAGCGCACGAGCGGCCGGTGCTCTGGTCTGCGCAGCGCTCGGAGCGGTGGCGCAGATGCGGCGCAGGGCGTAGCGCGGTCGGACCCTGCCGCGACGCATTCCGCGCCTCCGGAGCTACACGGCGACGCCACGGACGAACGATCGCTCGGCGCCTCGATCACCGCATCGCACGTCGTCGCTTCCTGATCGAGGTGAGGGTCGCGCCCGCCGCGGCGACGAGCAGGTTCGCTGCGGGCTCGG
>JALOQG010000109.1 GCA_025453505.1 Myxococcota bacterium
GTCATGCCGAGCAGGCCGAGCAGCATCGCCTGCAGCGTCGCCGGCTCGGGTACGAGCAGGGGCTCGTTCTCGTAGTGGAAGCCGTCGATGCCGAAGTCGCGCCCGATGAAGACGACGTGCGAGATCTGTTCGGGGCGCTGGATGCCGATGAAGTTCGAGCTCCAGCTGCCGAGCGCGACCGCTCCCGCGCTCACGGTCTCGAGCAGCGCACCGCCGGCGTCGTAGACGCGCATCGTGATCGACTGGCCGGCGACGCCCGTCACGTACGCGCCGACGCGATCCATCGGCGTCGCGAAGGACAGCGTGAACGACACCGTACCGGTGCTCGGGTGGAACGCGCCGAGGTAGGCGTCGCCGAAGGGAACGTCGCTGGCGTCGTTGACGACGCCGGTCGCGCCCCAGTTGTTGGTGACGTCGGCGCCGCGCGCGAAGTCGTGCACGAAGGGGCCCTGGTTCAAGACACCGGGGTTCGGCACGGGGGTCGTCAGGGTGACTCCGCTCGGGAAGGCGTAGGCGCTCACCGTGCCCGGCAAGAGCAGAGAGGCGCCCATCCCGATCTGGAGGTTCGGTCCGAGGACGAGGCCTTCGAAGCTCTCCACCACGACGCCGGATCCGAACGCCGCGGGCGTGATCGGGATCGCGTGGGCGGACGACGCGGTGAACAGCGCCGCGAGGGAAACGGCCGTGAAGACGCGGATTCGTCGCATGGGGGCGTCCTCCTTCACGATTGCCCGATCGCAAGCGCCGTGCCCGATCCAGTTCCCGCGCCGCGCTTCGGCGGGCGTGCGCGCATACGGCGCAGGCTTGCGAGCGCCGCTGCGCGTGCCCTGCCGCAACGTGCGGGCGCTTCGCGGTGACGATTCCCGTCGCTTCGCGACGAATCGCGTCACCGGCGGGCCGAAGTTCCGCCGGTTGTCAGCGCATCGCGCTCCGGTCATCTTGCCGCCGTCCTTGAGAACCCGGCAGACCGCCGGACGGCGGCCTGCCCGAACACGGCTCGCGCTGGGTTTGCGTGGCGGGCTCGGTGGAGGCGAGGAGTGATGGCAACCTTCGGAATCATCGTCGGCGGCGGCCCGGCGCCCGGCATCAACGGCGTGATCGGCGCGGCGGCGACGGTCGCGCTGCGCAGCGGCGCCCGCGTGATCGGCTGCATGGACGGCTTCAAGTGGCTGATGGAAGGCGACACCACGCACCTGCGCGAGCTGACGCTCGAAGACGTCGAGAGCATCCACCTGAAGGGCGGCTCGATCCTCCACACCTCGCGCGCCAACCCGACGAAGAAGGCCGAGACGCTCGAAGCGGTGGTGAAGTCGCTGACGTCGCTCGGCGTGGACCACCTCATCACGATCGGCGGCGACGACACCGCGTTCTCGGCGCGCCGCGTGGCCGAGCAGGCGGACGGTCGCATCAAGGTCGCGCACGTGCCGAAGACGATCGACAACGACCTGCCGCTGCCGGCCGGCGTTCCGACCTTCGGCTACGAGACGGCGCGCGAGCTCGCCACCACGCTCGTCGAGAACCTGATCGAGGACTGCCAGACCACGAACCGCTGGTTCTTCGTCGTCGTGATGGGCCGCAAGTCCGGCTCGCTCGCGCTCGGCGCGGGCAAGAGCGCGGGCGCGCCGATCACGGTCATCCCCGAAGAGTTCCCGGCCGGTCCGATCAAGCTCGACGACGTCGTGCGCACGATCGAGGGCGCGGTCGTCAAGCGGCTCGCACTCGAAGGCCGCAACGACGGCGTCGTCGTGATCGCGGAGGGCGTCGCCGAACGTCTCGACGAGAACGACCTCACGATCCTCAAGGACGTGCCGCGCGACGAGCACGGCCACATCCGGCTCGCCGAGGTGCCGCTCGGCCGCGTGCTGAAGAACGCCGTCACCGACGCGCTCGCGGCGCGGGGCGTCAAGATCGCGTCGGGCGAGAAGGACGTCGGCTACGAGCTGCGCTGCAACAAGCCGACCGCGTTCGACCGCGACTACACGCGCGACCTCGGCGCCGGCGCCGTCTTCACGCTGCTCGCGGGCACGTACAACGTGCTCATCACGCGCCAGGACGAGAACATCGTGCCGGTGCCGTTCGCGGAGCTGATGGACGCGAAGACCGGCAAGACGCGCGTGCGCGACGTGGATACCGACACCAACTGGTTCAAGGCCGCGCGCGCGTTGCAGACCCGCATCGAAGCGGCGGATCTCGCCGACGCGAAGCGCCTCGCCGCGATCGCCAAGGCCGCGGGACTCAGCCCCGACGCAGCCAGGAAGCGCTACGCGCCCGTGTGAGCGACCCCCTCCAGAGGGCGAGCAGGGCCGCGACGGCGAGCAGCGCCGCGTTTGGCTCGGGCACCGCGTAGAGCTCGCCGTCGAGCCAGTCGACCAGGTACAGCGCTCCGTCGCCGCCTTCGCCGAATCCCGTGACGACGTCGATGCTGCCCGCGTCGGGCGTCAGCTCGGCGCTGCGGTCCACGAGGTTCGTCACGCCGTTCGCGCCGTCCCAGACGAAGGAGCGGATGAAGCCCTGGCAGTAGTCCGCAAAGAAATAGTGACCCTGGATCGAGGGCTCCGGGCCGCGGTACGCGTACCCGCCGGTGATGCTGCCCTCGCACCCGTTCCCGGCGTGCGCGTACTCGTAGGCCGGGAGCCGCGTCGTCCCGATCTGGCTGCACAGCGCATCTGCCGGGCAGACGGCGGGATTGGCGATCGACCCCTCGAACGCGCGCCATCCGAAGTTCGGCCCCGTGCCGGACAATGCGCTCGCCGCGACGACGTCGACCTCTTCGCGCGCGTCCTGCCCGACGTCGGCGACGTAGAGATCGCCCGTCAGCCGATCGAAGCTCGCGCGATAGGGGTTGCGGAGTCCGCGCGCCCAGATCTCCACCGCGTTGGTGGCGGGGAGCTGCGGACACGCCGCGCCCGCCGGCACTACGACACCGCCCGGCGGCACCTGCGCGAGATCGATGCGCAGCAGCTTGCCGAGCGGCGAGCCCGCGTTCTGAGCACAGTTGTTGCCGTCGTCGCCGAACCAGCCGGCGCCGTCGCCCGTCGGCATCCACAGCCGTCCGTCGGGCCCGAACGCGATCGTGCCGCCGTTGTGATACGCCTCGCTCGTGTTGGGTTGTGCGGACGGTTTCGCCAGCGAGAGGATCAGCGTCTCGCTGTCCCGATCGGCCTGGTTCGGATCCGTTGCGCTCACGTGGAATCGTGCCACGCGCACGTCGCCGGGCTCGGGGTAGGAAGGGGTCGCGACGTAGTGGACGTAGAAGAAGCCGCTCGTCGCGAAGTCCGGCGGAAACGCCAGGCCCAGCAGTCCACGCTCTTCGTCGTAGAACTCGAAGATGAAGATGCGGTCGCTGAGATCGAGGAACGGCTGCGTCTCGACGGCGCCCGTCGCCACGTTCGACACGATCCGGATCCGGCCGGTCTGCTCGAGGACGAAGAGCCGCGGATCGCCCTCGGGCGCCGTGACGAAGACCGGATGATCGAGGCCCGTGGCGACGCGCCGGGCGTCTACGGCGTGGGCCGCGGGCGCAATCCACGAGAGAATGAAGGCGAGCATCCATGCGCGTCGCGATCGCATCGCGAATCCTCCTCGAGGTTCGCCGCGAGTCTATGCCCGCGCGTCCGCTCTGCGGCGGCTCCCTGCACCGGCGCGTGTCCCCAGAAGTGGCGACACGCGCTCAGGCGTCGGCGCGGCCCTGCACTTCGATGAAGCGCCGGTAGGCGCCCCCCGGGCGCGCGAGCAGCTCGGCGTGGGTGCCCGATTCGACGATGCGGCCGTCCTCGAGGAAGAGGATCTGGTGCGCCGAGCGGATCGTGGAGAGCCGGTGCGCGACGACGAGCACCAGCCGATCGCGGCCCGCGGCGTGCAGCGACTCGACGAGCGCGGTCTCCGTCTCGGGGTCGAGCGCGCTGGTCGGCTCGTCGAGGATCAGCAGATCGGCCTCGCGCACCAGCGCGCGTGCGATCGAGATGCGCTGGCGCTGTCCGACCGAGAGTTGCGAGCCGCCGCGGCCGACGCGCGTAGCGAGGCCCTGCGGCAGCTGCGACACGAAGTGCTTCGCGCGCGCCTGCTCGAGTGCGCGCCACAGCCGCTCGTCACTCGCGTCGGGCGCGCCGAGCCGGAGGTTCTCCGCGATCGTGCCGTCGAAGAGGAACGTCTCCTGGAACACGTAGGAGATGCGCTGGCGCAGCGAGTCGCGGGTCCATGTGCGCGCGTCCGCGCCGTCGAGCAGCACGCGGCCCTCGCCGGGTTCGAGGAAGCGCGCGGCGAGATGCGCGAGCGTCGTCTTGCCCGAGCCGGCGGGCCCGACGACCGCCGTCAGCGTGCCGACGCGCGCCTCGAAGTCGATGTCCTGGAGCGCGCGCGTGCCGTCGGGATAGCGGTAGCCGACGCGATCGAAGCGAAGTCCTTCGCGCAGTCCCGTGAACGCGCGCGCGTTCGCGGCATCGCGCTCCGCCGGCTGGTCCATCAGGAAGAACACGCGCTCGAGCCCGGCCGACGCGCCCTGGAGATCGAACCACAGCGCGCCGAGCGTCACGGCCGCGATCGCCGCCTGCACGAAGTAGGTGAAGATCACCAGGAAGTCGCCGCGCGTCAGCACGCCCGTGATGACGAGATCCGCGGTGTGCATCAGCGCCCAGCCGACCACCACCGAGCCCGGCACGAAGCCGAGCAGGAAGGCCGCCATGCTGGTGCGCACGACGGCCCGGTACGCGCCGAACGAGCGCCACGAGTCGCGGTCGAAGTGATCGCGCTGCTGGTCGCCGGCGCCGAGGCTCTGCACCGCGAGCACCTGCGCGAGCCCTTCCTCGGCCGTGGACGTCGTGACCGACCCCGCTGCGCGGCTGTCGTGACTCCGGCGCCGCATCTGCGTCGCCAGCGGCAGGCTCGCGAGCAGCGCGACCGGGATCATCGCGAGCGCCGCGCCGAACAGTTCCGGCCGGCTCTGCGCCGACATCGCCATCGCGAACGCCGCCACGCCGATCATCGCGAGCGCGCCGATCGGCGTCAGCAGGATGCGGTGACACGCAGTCGTGATCGATGGCGTGTCGATCATCACGCGGTAGACGGCGTCGCCGATGCGCTCGTCGTCGAAGGCCGTCATCGGCAGCGCGTGAACGCGCTCGAAGAGACTGCTCCGGTAGTGGTGGTTCAAGTCCTGCGTGAGCCGCATCGTGAAGCGGAAGTCGAGCCAGCCGAGCAGGCCGCCCGAGAGCGAGAAGCCCGCATTGGCCTCGTTCTCGGTGCGCGTCTGGGTGTCGTGACCGCTCGCCAGATAGGCGTCGGCGGTGTCCTGCTCGCGGAAGTTCGCGCCGAAGGCGCCGACCACGATCAACAGGAAGAGTTGGAACGCGACGGTCCAGCCGAGGATCGTGAGCGGATCCGCGCCCGTGAGCGGCGCGAGCAGCGGCCGCACGAAGAACGGATATCCGGCCGGATCGAGCGGTACGGCCTCGATCACGTGGTCGATCACGATCTTGCCGGGCCACGGCAGCAGCATCAGCGGCAGGATGCTGACGAGCAGCAGCGAGAGCTTGATCGCGAAGCGCGCGCGGAACGGCGCCGCGTAGCGCAGTACGCGGCGCAGCGCGTCGAAGGGACCGAGCGGCGGCGCGGCGGGTCTCGTCACGACGCCGCCGCCACGCGCGCGCCTTCGGCCTCGTTCTCGACGAGGCGCCGGTACGCGCCGCCCGGCCGCACGACGAGCGCGTCGTGGGTCCCCGTCTCGGCGACGCGTCCCGCCTCGAGCACCGCGATGTGATCGGCCTGGCGCACGGTCGAGAGGCGGTGCGTGACGATCAGGATCGCGCGCGCGCGGCCCCAGGCGGCGAGATTGCGCAGCACGCGGCTCTCGGTCTCGACGTCGAGCGAGGCGGTGGGCTCATCGAGCAGCAGGATCGGGGCGTCCTTCAGCACGGCGCGTGCGATCGAGAGACGCTGCCGCTGGCCGGTCGAGAGCTTGGTGCCGCGCTCGCCGAGCGGCGTGTCGTAGCCCAGCGGCAGCTTCTCGATGAACTCGTCGGCGCACGCGACGGCCGCCGCCGCGCGTACCTGTTCGTCGGTCGCGTGCGGCACGGCGTAGCGGATGTTCTCGCGGATCGTGGTGCCGAAGAGCAGGTTCTCCTGCAGCGCGATCGCGACCTGGCGGCGCAGACTCGCGACCTGCAGCCCGCGCACGTCGCGGCCGTCGATCTCGATGCGGCCGCGATCGGGATCGAAGAGGCGCAGGCACAGCGCGAGCAGCGTGCTCTTGCCCGAGCCGGTGGGGCCGACGACGGCGGTGATCGCGCCGACCGGCGCCGCGAAGTCCACGGCTTCGAGCGCGGCGCGATCGCTGCGGTAGCGGAACGCGACGTCGTGGAACGCGATGCCTTCGCGGATCTCCTCGAGCGGCTGCGCGTCCTCCGCGTCGCGTACCTCGGGCTCGTGGTCGAGCACCTCGAAGACGCGGTCGAGTCCGACCGCGACGTCCTGCACGCGCGCCCAGGTGCGGAAGAGGCGGCGGATCGAGTTGGTGCCGTCACCGAAGCGATCCTTGAAGAACTGGAAGACACCGAGGCTCCAGGTCATGACGCCGGTCGCTGCGAAGAGGCGCGCCGCGAAGAGCGTCGCCTGCTCGCGCGCCTCGAAGGCGCCCCAGGCCGCGGCCGCGACGAGCACGAGGCCCACGCTCGCGAAGATCAGGATCGCGTACACCGCGAAGCGATGACGCGCGCGGAAGGCGGCGTCGAACGCGCCGCGCGACGCCGTCTCGAAGCGCGCCTGGGCGGTGCCGGAAGCGCCGTAGGCCTTGAGCACGCGGATGCCCGAGACGACCTCCTGGATCTGGGCCGTGAGCGCTGCGTTCGACTCGCGGGCGCGGCGGAAGTCGCGCCGCATCGGCGACGAGAACGAGCGCGCGATCACGAACGCGGGGACGAGGCCCGCGAGCAGCAGCAGCGTCATGCGCGGATCGATCGCGCTGGTGATCGCGATGGCGAACAAGAAGGTGCCGGTCGCGTAGAGCGGGGCGAGCAGCAGCACGTCCACCAGCTGCGTCACCATCGCGCTGTCCTGCGTCAGCCGGTAGAGCGCATCGCCGACGCGGGCCTCGGAATGGAAACGCAGCGACAGCGCCTGCAGGCGGTCGAGCATCTCGACGCGCAGCGCCTGGTTGACGCGCTGCAGGATCCAGATCTGGTAGTAGAAGAGCGCGAAGAAGAGCGGCGTCGCGATCGCCGCGACGAGTACGCCGCCAACCACCGTACGCAGCGCGACGCTGCGCCGGACGTCTTCCGCAAGCGACGGCACGTTCACCGCGATGGCCGGATCGAGACCGAGCAGCCAGGCCTGCACCGCGGGCAGCGCCTCGCCCTGCAGCGCGCGCGTCCAGAACAGATCGAGGAAGATCAGCGAGGGCGGCAGCAGCGCGAGCGCGACGCCCGCGAAGCCCGCGCACAGCGCGATCAGGTGCCGGCGTGCGGGGCCGAGCACCCGCACGCAACGGGTCATCACGCGCAGCACCTCGCGCGCCGAGAGGCGGTCGTCTGCGGTCGCGTCGTCTTCGCGCTGCATCTGCGTCACGTCCGGCGTATGCGACTCCCCACGACCGCCCGTTCCGATGGGCCGCGCGGTTCTAGCGAATCCGGACCCCGAATGGGCGCCGCCCGCGCCGTTCATCTTGGGGATGCAAAGGGCCGAAGGGAGGGCAGGGGAGGGGTCCCATGCGCATCGTTGCTTGTCTCGTGGTCTGCGCCGCGCTCGGCTGCGCCGGGTCCATGCCGCCGCCGATCGCGGATCTGCCGCCGCCTGCGAGCGAGGCCGAGGCCGCGCGGCGTCTGCAATTCCTCGAAGAGCGGCTCGACGTGAACCGGCGCCACGCGCAGCTCTGGCACTGGGGCTGGACGAGCGCCAACGCGGGGAGCATCGCGATGAACGCCGCCTCGATGGCGCTCGACGACGAGTCCGGCGGTCGCGTGTACAGCGGACTCCAGATCGGCATCTCGACGCTGGGTCTCGTGGATCTGCTGGTGCGCGATCCCGTCCCCGGTCGCGCGGGCGCGCAGCCGATCCGCGACGGCGACCCGGCCACGCGGCTCGCAACCGGCGAGGCGCTGCTCGCGGCGGCGGCCACGCACGCGGAAGGGCGTCGCGCCTGGCCGGCCCATCTGGCGAATGCGGCGATCCAGACCGTCGCTGCGGCGGTGCTGCTCGGCATCGACGAGCCGGGCTACGCC
>JALOQG010000512.1 GCA_025453505.1 Myxococcota bacterium
GTGCGGGTCGTGGCACTCGCCGCAATCCTCGGCGACGGGCTGGTGCTCGAAGACCCACGGTCCGGCCTGGTCCTGATGGCAGGTGACGCAGCGCTGCGTTGCGTCGCCGAGCTGCACGCGCGAATCGCCGTGCGGGTCGTGACAGCTCGTGCACTGCATCTGGCCTTCGGGCACCGGGTGGTGCGACGGATACCGGAAGCGCGCGGCGACGTCCTCGTGGCAGTCGATGCACACGCGCGTGCTCTCGCTGCCGTGGAAGACCCCGCCCGGCGCGGCGGCGCGCGGGGCGAGCGCGGTGCCGCGCGTCTCGCGCAGGTGCTGGCGCGTCGGTAGATGCGGGTCGTGGCAGTCCGAGCAGAGCAGGCCCGCGCGCGCGTGCTCGCCGGTGCTCCACGCGAGGTGCGTGTCGCGCCCGCTCTCGTGGCAGGCGAGGCAATCGCGCGCATTCGGGAAGCGGATGGTTTCGGGCTCCTGGCTCTCGGCGTGCACGCTGCCTCCGCCGTGACAGGCCTCGCAGTCCTGGTGATACGACTCGATGCGCGCCTGCCCGTGCACCTTCTCGTGACAGTCGACGCACTCGGCCGCGCCGATGCGCTCCGCGCCCGTGATCGTCGCAACGCGCCGCGGTGCGATCGGCGTCCACGCCAGCGCGCAGGCCGCGAGCGTCGCGGCCGCGGCGATCGGCGCCCCCTTCGCCATCCATCGCGCGGATCGCACGCTTCCCCCCGTCTCTTCTCGTACGCGCGTTCTGCCGGTTCGGAAGCGCGGAACCGTGGGGGATCGGTCCGCGCGCGCCGCACCCGTCGATCGGCCGATTCCTAGGCGAGCGTGAGCGGCGTCGTCCCGCGCTCGCCGAAGCTGGCGTCCGGGATTCCGAAGGCGCGCAGCACGCTGAGGAAGAGGTCGTCCACGGGGCGGTTGTTGGTGAAGCGCAGGTGCGCGCCCGGCTGCACGGCCCCGCCGCCGCGCCCCGCGAGCAGGATCGGCATGTTGGTGTGCCGGTGCGCGTCGCCGTCCTCGATCTCCGAGGAGAAGAAGACCAGCGCGTTGTCGAGCAGCGAGCCGCCCGGCTCCTGCACCGCGGCGAGGCGCTGGAGCAGCGACGCGAACTGCTGCACTTCCCAGGTGTCGATCGCGCGCAGCGAGGCGTGGTTGGCGGCGTTGCCCTGGTGGTGCGAGATCTGGTGGTGGCCGTCGAACACGTTCAGCCACGGGAAGGTCTGGTTGGATCCCGCGTTCGCCTGCATGAACGTGATGATGCGCGTCAGATCGCATTGGAAGGCGAGCACGATCAAATCGCTCATCGCCGCGACGCGCTCCTGGAAGTTCGCGACCGGCGCGGGCTCCTCCGCCTCGCAGGCGTCTCCGCCGAGATTCTGCACGCGCAGCTCGAGCGCGCGCACGCCCGTCAGGTATTCGTCGAGCTTGTGGCGATCCGAAGCGCCGAGTTCGAGGCGCAGGCGCGTCGCCTCCTGCGTGACGCTGTCCAGCACCGAGAGGCGCTGCTCGCGCCGTCGCGTGCGCTCCGCTTCCGAGAGCTCGGCCTCGGTGCCCTGGAAGAGCCGGTCGAACGCCGAGACGGGATTCGTCTCCTTGGCGAGCGGCGTCTGCGGACCGGCCCACGAGATGTTGCGCGAGTAGGCGCACGAGTAGCCGGAGTCGCAGTCGCCCGTCGAGCCGCCGCTCTCGGCGCCGAGCTGCAGCGACGGCAGCGTCGTCTGCGAGCCGATCGCCTGCGCGAGGCGCTGATCGAGCGAGATGCCGTTGTAGATGTCGTTGCCCGCGGTGCGGAACACGGTGCGCGCCGTCAGGAACGAGCCGGTGCCGCGCGCGTGATCGCCGGAGACGTTGACGCGCGCGGCGAGGTTCGCGAGGCCGGAGAGCACCAGCACCTCGTCGCGCACCGGCGCGAGCGGCTGGAGGATCGGCGTGAGCGTCCACTCCGTGCCCGACGCCGCGGGCGTCCAGTCCGCCATGTGGATGCCGTTCGGCACGTACCAGGCGAGGAAGCGGCGCGCCGTCGCGGTCGCCTGCGCGCGCGCGGAGCCCGGCCACATCGCTTCGAGGAACGGCAGCGCGATCGCCGCCGCATGCGGAAGGGCTCGCTCTGCACGATTGCGACGATCAGGCTCTCGAGCGTGCGGCCGTTCGACTGGAACGCCGCGGAGATCGCGTCGAGGTGGGCCTCGTCGGCGTCCTCGAGGCCGCGGCCGAGCGCGTAGATGAGCAGGCGCTCCGCGAGACACCGTGGCGTGTTCGGATCGGCCTTGACCAGCGCCGCCATTTCGGCGGCGCCGTCGAAGGAGCGGCCGTCCGGGAACTGGCCCGACGCGTCGATCGCCTGGCCTTCGTCGACCGTGCGCCACGCGCCGATCGCGTCGAAGTGTTCGAGACCGAGGCCGATCGGATCGAGGTAGTCGTGGCAGCTCGCGCACTCGGGGTTGGCGCGGTGCGCGGCGAGCCGTTCGCGCAGCGTGCCGGTCTGTCCCGGCGTGTCGAGCATGCCCTCGACACCGGCCGGCGGCGGCGGGATGTCGATGCACAGGATCTGGTCGAGCGCCCACTTGCCGCGCTTCACGGGCGACGTGCGGCGCGGCTGCGAGCTGACGGTGAGGACGCTCGCGTGCGTGAAGATGCCGCCGCGCTCGCCGCTCGCCGGCAGCGCGACGCGCACCGGTGTGGTCGAGCCGGGAGCGGGCAGGCCATAGTGCTGCGCGAGCCGGTCGTTGAGATACGTGAAGCGCGCGTCGAAGAAGCCCAGGAAGTCGGTCTGCGTGGTCAGGAACTCCTGCAGGAAGAGATGCGTCTCCTCGCGCATCGCGTCTTCGAGCGCGGCGTCCCAGGCCGGGAAGAGGGCGTAGTCCGGATTCACGTCGTCCAGCGCGCGCGTGCGCAGCCACTGGCCGGCGTAGGAGTCGATGAAGCCGCGCGCCTTCGGGTCGCGGATCATGCGCTGCACCTGCGCGGCGAGCGTCGCGGGCGCGCTCAGGGTCCCGGCGTCGGCGAGCGCGTCGAGCGTCGCATCCGGCGTCGAGCTCCACAGGAAGTACGAGAGACGCGCCGCGAGTTCGTGATCGCCGAGCGGGTGCACTTCCGCCGAGCGCGGGTGCGGATCGCGCTCGATGCGGAACAGGAAGTGCGGCGACGTCAGGACGGCGCGCAGCGCGACGCCGAGCGAGGCGCTCTCGTCGGCGCCGGCGACGAAGGCGTCGTCCGCGAGCGCGACGAGCGCGTCGATCTCGGCCGTCGTCGGCGGCCGCCGCCAGGCCTTGCGCGCGAACGCGGCGACGCGCGTGCGCGTGCACGGAATGCGGCCCGCCACGCCGGGATCGCAGAGCGCGCGCAGCGCGTTCGCCTGCGCGGACGGCGGCGCAACGTTCAGCGGTCCGTACAGCTCGATCCAGTCCACCCACAGATTCCTGTCCTCGGGCTCCTCGTAGAAGTCGTTGGTGAACTCCGCACGCAGCGTCTGCATGCCCGCCGGGATCGTCGTGCGCAGCGTGTAGACGGCGGGGTTCGACGCCGTCGCCGGCACTTCGATCTCGGCTCCGACCACCTGGAGACCGGCGCGGATCTGCATGCGCGCGATCTCGGGACCCGCCTGCGACGCCCAGGCGCGCACGCGGATCTCGTACTCGGCGGCGAGCGGCACGTTCGCCTGCACCGCGACGTCGCATTCGCTCCAGAGCAGCCAGGCGTTCGCGTTGACGGCGCCGCATTCCGCCGTTCCGGTCTCGGCCTGGATGCGCTGCGAGGCCGGCGCCGGCGCGACGCGCAGGAACTCCTCGACCAGCGCGCGCGCCGCGCCCTCCGCCTTCTCGAAGAGCAGCGGCGAGGTCGCGAGCACCGCGCCGATCGTGTCGAAGCCGTAGCCGAAGTCGTCGGCGGGAAAGTCGAGCGCGGGCTGCTGCGCCGTGCCGAGCAGATCGCGCACCGTGTTGTCGTACTCGCTCCGGTTGAGCCGCCGCAGCGTCACGCGGCCCGGGTCCTGACAGACGGCGGAATCGGGCGTCGCGTCTATCGCGAAGGAGAGCACCGCGGGATCGAACGCCGCGCCGCGCGTCTGCGCGATCACGAACGGACCGTCGGCGTCGCGCGTGGTGCCGGGCGGAGTGGTGCCGAAGGTCGCGCACGAGTCGACGACGCGCGTCGCCGCGTTCGAGCTCGACACCATCACCGCGCCGCGCAGCAGGGTGCCGCCGGTGTTCTGCACGCTGACGGCGAAGTGGTACTCGAAGCGATCGCGCCCGGTGCGCTCTTCGAGCACGGCGCGGAAACGGATCAAGGCGCTGCCGACCTGGCGCGTGTGCTCGGTCGCGTTCGCGATCACGGATCGCTGCGCGCCCGCGTCACCGGGTGCGAGCAGCGCCTGGCGCGACGCCTCGGGGAACGCCGCCAGCGTCGTCTCGGGCGCGGACTCGCGCTGCGCGTCGGGCGCGTTTGCGGGC
>JALOQG010000110.1 GCA_025453505.1 Myxococcota bacterium
CGATGCGGCGCGCGCGCGCGCCGTCGGCGTCGGGCCCGAGCCAGCGCGCGAGGAAGTCGCGCAGCCAGCGCGCGCCGTCCGCGCCGGGCGCCGGCGCGAGATCGCCGAGACCGGCGCGCGTGAAGAGCGCGCGCACGGCGTCGGGCGCACGAACGCCGCACAGCGCTCGGAACGGCGTCCAAGCGACGATCAGTTCGGGCTTCGCGCTCGCGTCGGAGTAGAGACGCGCGGCGGCCGCCACGCCCGCAAGCGCTTCGCGTTCGAAGCCGGCGCGCGCCTGCGCGGCGTCGGGATGCGCCTGCAACGAGAGCGCACGCTCGACGGCGAGGATCTTCAGCAGGAACGGCAGGCGCGCGTCGAAGCGCGCCGCGACGTCCGGCCCGAGCGCCGCGAGCGGATCGCGCGCGATCCACGCGTCGAGCGGCGCGGCGCCGCCCGCGCCCGTCGCGACGCGTGCGGCGCCGCGCGGATGCGCGCCGAGCCACAACTCCGCTTCGGGCCGCGCGCTCGGCGGCGTCTCGCCGCGCAGCTCGGCGAGGAAGCGGTGCGAACCCCAGTCGTAGCTCTGGATCACGCCTTCGAGCGGCGCGATCTGCGTGCTTGCTTCGGCCATCTGCCTTCCGTTGGTCGCGCGAGGGGCGGCCAGTATAGTCGGCGACCCCGACCGGATGGATGCGCCCCACGTGATGGATCTCTGATGGATCTGGCCCGCACCTTCCGCACCGTGCGGCACCTGCGTGCGAGCCAGATCTGGCATCGCGTGCGGCTCACGACGCGCCGGAAGCTCTGGTCGCGCGCGCCGGGCCGCATCGACGCGCGCTACACGGCGCGCGCGACGAGCGCTCCGCCGCTGCCGTGGGATCACGCCGGACTCGCGCACGTCGCGCGGCTGCGCGCCGAACACCGCGATCCCGCGCGCGCGCTCGCGATCGCCGAGGACGCGCTGCGCGGCCGCTTCACGCTGCTGGGCGAGGCGCGCGACCTCGCCGTCCCCGACGGCGCCGCGCGCGTCGACTGGGATCGGCCGGATCTGATGCAGGCGCTTTTGTGGAAGACGCACCTGCACGAATGGGCGTGGTCGCTCGATCTCGCGCTCGCGCACCGCGCGACCGGCGACGCACGCTTCCGCGACGGCTTCTTCGCGCTCGCGCGCGACTGGCACGCCGCCGAGCCGATCGGCCGGCCGGGCTTCGCGCGCGTGGCCTGGAACGAACGCGTCGTCGCGACGCGGCTGATGCACTGGAGCGTCGCGGGCTCGCTCTTCGGACTCCAGAGCGACGCTGCCGATGCGACCTGGCTCGGCCGGGAGATCGCGCGCCACGCGCTCTTCCTGCGCGACAACCTCGCGCTCGACCTGCTCGCCAACCATCTCTTCCGCGACTGCGTCGCGCTCGTGTTCGCGCGCGCGCTGCTCGGCGTCGTGCCGGACGCCGATCGCCTGCTCGAACGCGAGGTGCGCGAACAGATCGGCGCCGACGGCGCGCACGTCGAGCGCTGCCCGATGTACCACGCCGTGTGCGTCGCGGACCTCGTGGACCTCGTCGCGCTGCTCGGCGAGACCGCGCCCGCCTGGCTCGCCGACGCGCTCGCGCGCGCGGCCGGCTTCCTCGACGGCATCCTGCTCGGCGACGGCGACATCCCGCTGCTCGGCGACGGCTGGCGCGGCGAAGTGGACGTGACCCGCGTGCTCGCGCACGCGCGCGCGCTCGCAGCGCCGCGCGTGCCCGAGTCGGCCGCCGGCGCGAGCGGCGTCGTGCGGCTCGAACGCGGCGGCGTGCGCTGCGTCGTGCGCGCGGGCCCGCACGGACCGGATCACCAGCTCGGCCACGCGCACGCCGACCTGCTCTCGTTCGACGCGAGCTTCGGTCCGCACCGGATCGTGACGGACACGGGCACGGCGGCGTACGCCGACGGCCCCGTCCGCCGCCACCTGCGTTCGACCGCCGCGCACAACACGCTCGAACTCGACGGCGCCGAGCTGCTCGAGGCGTGGTCTAGCTTCCGCTCCGGCCGGCGCGGCCGCGCGCAGGTGCGCGCGCGCGGCGGCGACGCGCGCGCCGCGTGGCTCGTCGCGACGCACGACGGCTACGCGTGGCTGCCCGGCGCGCCGCGGCCGCAGCGGCTGTGGGTCGTGACGGCGGACGTGCTGTGGGTGATCGACGCGGTGACGGGCGACGGCGAGCACCGCATCGCGAGCCGCCTGCACCTGCACCCGGACGCGCCCGCGGATCGCTTCGACGTGGTCGCGCTCGGCGACGCCCCGCTGCGGCGCGAGCCCGCGCCGCTCCACGAGCGCTTCGGCGAGACGCGCGCGATGGCGCGACTCGTCTGCGAAATCGCGACGGATCTGCCGTGGGCGGGCGGCTTCGCGCTGCGCTTCGGCGCGCGGATCGGAGCGCCGCTGCCGTCGTTTGCGTTCGACGGCGCGGTCGCGCGCGTGCGCGCCGCGGATCTCGCGATCACGTGGGACGTCGCGGCGGCAGCCGTGTCCGTCGAGTCGTTGAGCTAGCGTCCCGCGACCCCGCGAGAGGAGTCGTCATGAAGCGCTGGTTCCTGCTCTCGGCGATCGGCCAGGATCGCCCCGGACTCGTCGCCGAGCTCGCGCAGCTCGTCTTCGACAGCGACGCCAATCTCGAGGATTCGCGCATGACGATCCTCGGCAGCGACTTCGCCGTGATCCTGCTGGCGTCGTCGGGAACCGCGGGCACCGCGGACCGGCTGCTGCTCGGCGCCAAGCGGCTCGAGCGCGACCACGGGCTCACGATCCTGCTGCGCGCGCTCGAGGGACAGCCGCGCGGCCCCGTGCCGGCGCCCGGCCACGTCGCGATGCGCGTGCGCGCGGCCGGCGCGGACAAGGCCGGCATCGTCGCGGGCGTGTGTCGCGTGCTGGCCGAGCACGCCGTCAACATCGCGGACCTCGCCACGCAGAGCCGGCCCGGCGAAGGCGGCTCGCCGCACTACGAGATGTCGATGATGGTGGAAGTTCCCGAGCGGCTCGACTTGCAGCGGCTGCGCAAGGCGCTCGACGCGGAGGCGGATCGCCTCAGGGTCGACGTGGAGCTGGACCCGATCGCCTGAACGATCAGGCCTCTTCCAGACCACACTCGCGGATCTTCTGGAGCAGCGTCTTGTAGGAAACGCCGAGCACGCGCGCGGCGGCCTTGCGGTTCCACTGGGTGCGGTGCAGCACGCGGTCGATCGCGGCGCGCTCGGCCTCCATCGACGCGCGGCGTCCGACTTCCTTGAGCGGGAGCTGGCCGGCCGTGGCGGCGAGTTCGTCGATCACGACCTGGAAGCGGTCGTCGGCGCCCTTGCCGCGATCGCCGCTGAGCAGATCCGCGAGCACGGTCTCCTCGCTCTGGAGCACCACGATGCGCTTCATCAGGTTCTCGAGCTCGCGCACGTTGCCCGGGAACGGGTAGCGCTCCATCACCTTCATCAGCGAAGCGCTCGCCTTGCGCGGCGTCTTCTTGTACTTCACCGCGTAGCGGCGCAAGAAGGCCTCGACGAGAACCGGAACCTCTTCGCGCCGCTCGCGCAGCGGCGGGATGCGCACGTCGACGACGTTGAGGCGGTAGTAGAGATCCTCGCGGAAGGTGCCGGCCTTCACCATCTCCTCGAGCGAGCGGTTGGTCGCGCACAGCACGCGCACGTCGACGCGGATCTCGCGGTTTCCGCCGAGCCGCGAGAAGGTCGCGTCCTGCAGCACTTGGAGCAGCTTCGCCTGGAGCGGCGGGCTCATCTCGCCGATCTCGTCGAGGAACATCGTGCCGGTGTCGGCGACCTCGAACTTGCCGGGCTTGCGCGACACCGCACCCGTGAACGCGCCGCGCTCGTAGCCGAAGAGTTCGCTCTCGAGCAGGTCCTCGGGCAGCGCCGCGCAGTTGACCTTGACGAACGGCCGCTTCACGCGCGTCGAGCGGCGGTGCAGCTCGCGCGCCACGACCTCCTTGCCGACGCCGCTCTCGCCGGTGATCAGCACCGTCACGTCGGTGGCCGCGATCTGCTCGATCAGCGCGCGCACGCCGCGCATCGCCTCGCCGTGCCAGCCGACCGCGCGCGTGCCCTCTTCCAGCTCGTCGAGCAGCCGCGTGCGCTCCTGCTCGAGTTCGCGCGTCTCGAGCACGACGCGCAGCGTCGCCTCGAGTTCCTCTTCCTCGAACGGCTTGTTCAGGTAGTCGGCGGCGCCGAGCTGCATCGCCTGCACGATCGTACTCGCGCGTCCGACCACCGAGAGGATCACGATCGGCAGCGTCGGCCAGCGCTCGTGCATGCGGCGCAGCGTCTCGAGGCCGTCCATGCCGGGCATCATCACGTCCATCAGCACGACGTCGGGATCCGCGCCCGCCTCGAGCAGCGCGATCGCCCGGCGCCCGTCTTCGGCGGTGTCGACCTGGAAGCCGCGCAGCTCGAGCAGGCTCGCGAGATAGGTGCGAATGCCCTCGGCGTCGTCGACGACGAGGATGCGGCGACCACGCTGTGCCGCGGCGGGCTCGGCGCCACGGCGGAGCTGGCGCAGGTTCGAGCGCGACAACGCCACTAGGCCCGTTCCTCCGCGGGCGACGCCGCGGGCAGACGGAAGACGAAGCGCGACCCGCCGCCGCTGCGCTCCTCGGCGTGGATCGCGCCGCCGTGCGCTTCGACGATGCGCTTGCAGATCGCGAGGCCGAGGCCGAGGCCGCCTGCGCGCGGCGCTTCGACCTGCACGTACGGCTCGAAGATGCGCGTGCGCTCGCAGAGCGGCACGCCGGGGCCGGCGTCGGACACCGACACTTCGACGTAGTCGCGGTCGGGACCGCGCACGCCGCACGCGCGGATCTCGATCGCGGTGCCCGCTGGCGCGTAGCGCAGCGCGTTGCCGACGAGGTTGGTCAGCACCTGCTCGATGCGCGGCGGATCGAAGCGCGCGCGCGGCGTGCCCGGCGCGACCTCGAGCAGCGCCTCCACTTCCGCCTCACGCAGCAGCGGCGCGAGCAGATCGAGCACGCTCTGGAGCGTCGGTCCGAGCGAGGCTTCGGCGACCTCGAGCGGGCCCACGCACGAGCCCTGACGCGCGGCCTCGAGCAGGTTCGCGACGAAGTTGTTGAGGCGCTGGCAGCTCTTCTGGCTCTCGGCGAGGAAGTGCTTCTGCTTCTCGGTGAGCGAGCCGGCCGCCTCGCCGAGCAGCAGGCGGTTGAAGCCCGCGATCACCGTGATGGGCGTGCGCAGCTCGTGGCTGACGACGGTCAGGATCTCCTCGCGCTCCGCGGTCTCGACGCGCAGGCGCTCGCGCAGCGCCACCAGCTCGCGGTTGGCGTCGTGGAGCAGGCGGCCGGTACGCAGCACCTCGGACTCGAGCGTATGCAGATCCGTCACGTCCCGAACTCGTAGCGCGTAGACATGACGGGAGGTGGGACACGCGATGGGCTCGACGACCACCGAGCGCGACTCCTGCCCCGCCCGCACGAGCCGACAGCGACACGGACCGTGGCCCGGTCCGGCCGGCACGCCGTGGCCGGCGTCCGCGAAGATCTCGTCGAGCGCCACCCCGACGACGTGCTTGGGCTCGGGCAGCCCGGCCAGGGCCGCGAACGCGGCGTTGGCCCACTCGATCCGGGCGTCGCGCACGAGCGCCAGGCCGTCCGTCGTCGCGCCGAGCAGCGCGCGCAACGTCGCATCGGACGGCTGTTCGTCGGCGGGGCCCTGCAAGCGCGCGCTTCTCCTGTCCGTCTCGGCCAACCGTTCGGCCACGGGGTCCAGGCGGTGGTTCGGAGGGTCCCGGCGGGCTAACGGTTTCATCGCCGGGAAGCCTTCGCGTCTTTACCCCGACCGGCCGTCCTGCTCTCGTTCGGGTGGATTCCCCGAGTCGGGCGGACCCCCCGCACCGGGAAAGCTCCCGGACGAGGGGCGGACTGCCTCGCACGCGGGAAATTCATCGAGAGCCGGCGCGGCGGGCCCGGCGCCAGGAGGGTCGTTTGGCGATCTCGGATCGCGCCGAGGCGGAACGCCGCATCGATTGGCTCGTCGCCGAGTTGAAACGCCACGACATCCTCTATTACCTGCGCGACCGCCCCGAGTTGAGCGACGCCGCCTACGACCGCCTGCGCCGCGAACTCGAGGAAGTCGAGGCCCGCTGGCCCGACCTGGTGCGCGCCGACTCGCCGACGCAGCGAGTAGGTGCCCCGATCGGAGGAGCGAGTTTCGCGCCGGTCGAGCATCGCGTCCCGATGTTGTCCCTCGACAATGCCATGAGCGAAGCGGAGCTCCGGGCCTTCGACGAGCGCGTTCGGCGCCTCCTCGATACGACGGCGCCCGTGGAGTACGTCGGAGAACTCAAACTGGACGGCGCCGCGGTGGAGCTGATCTACGAAGCGGGTCGTCTCGAAGTCGGATCGACCCGAGGGGACGGGCGCGTCGGCGAAGACGTCACGGCCAACCTGCGGGCCGTCCTCACCATACCCGAGCGGCTGGCCGCTGGGCAGCCTCCCGCGCTCGCCTCGATTCGCGGCGAGGTGGTGATCCCCCTCCAGGCGTTCGCGCGCCTGAACCGGCTCCGGGAGGCGCGCGGCGAGGAGCCGTTCGTGAACCCGCGCAACGCGGCCGCCGGCTCGCTGCGGCAGCGCGAGGAGGTGGATCTCGAGCGCCTGCGCTCGCTCGAGTTCCGCGCCTACGCGATCGCCGAGGGCCTCCCCGCCGAGGCCGCGACGCAGGCCGACGCCCTCGCCTGCCTGCGCGAGTGGGGCTTCGCCGTGAGCGACGCGGCCCGCGTGTGCCGCGACGTGGACGACGCGCTCGCGTTCCACGCCGCCGCGCTCGCGACGCGCGATCGCCTCCCGATCGAGGTCGACGGGACCGTCTTCAAGCTGAACCGCTTCGACCAGCAGCGCGACGTCGGCACGCTGCCGCGCTCGCCGCGCTGGGCGATCGCCTTCAAGTTTCCGCCGCAGCAGGAACACACGGTGGTCGAGGCGATCGAGGTCAACGTCGGGCGCACGGGCGCACTGACGCCCGTCGCCAAGCTGCGCCCGGTCTTCGTCGGCGGCGTCACCGTCTCGAACGCGTCGCTGCACAACCAGGACGAGGTCGAACGCAAGGACGTGCGCGTCGGCGACACCGTCGTGGTACAGCGTGCGGGCGACGTGATCCCGCAGGTCGTGCGCGTGGTCCCCGCGCTGCGCCCGCAGGGAGCGAAACCGTGGCGGATGCCGAGCCGTTGCCCGGTGTGCCGCGCCGAAGCGGTGCGCCTCGAAGGCGAGGCCGTCACGCGTTGCCCGAACCTCGACTGCCCGGCGCAGCTCGCCAACAACGTGCGCCACTTCGCGAGCCGCGGTGCGCTCGACATCGAGGGACTCGGCGAGAAGCTCGTCGAACAGCTCGTCGCGCAGGGGCTGGTGAAGCGCGTGTCCGACGTCTTCCGCCTCGACGCGGAAACGCTGACGGGCCTCGATCGCATGGGAGCGAAGTCCGCGGCGAACCGGATCGCGGCGCTCGAGCGCGCCCGGCAGACGACGCTCGCCCGCTTCCTGATCGCGCTCGGCATCCGTCACGTCGGCGCGGGCGTCGCCGAGCTGCTCGCCGATCACTACGCCGGCGATCTCGACGCGTTGATGAACGCTCCGCGCGAGGAGATCGAAGCGATTCCCGGGGTCGGCCCGACGATCGCGGAGAGCCTCGTGCGCTCCTTCGCCGATCCCCGCAACCGTCGCGAGATCGAAGAGCTGCGCGCGCTCGGCGTGCGCTGGCCGAAGGGCGAGCGACGCGTCGCGCGCGAGGGTCCGCTGCTCGGCAAGACCTTCGTCCTGACCGGCACCCTGCCCGGCCTAGGCCGCGACGAGGCGAAGCGCCGCATCGAGGACGCGGGCGGCAAGGTGACGGCGTCGGTGTCGAAGAAGACGAGCTATGTGGTCGCGGGCGCCGACCCGGGATCGAAGCTCGCGAAGGCCGAGGAACTCGGCGTGGCGGTGCTCGACCAGGCGGGACTCGAGGCCCTGCTCGGCGACTGAGAGCAGCGGGCCGCGACGCGCGCTCGCGTCACCCGCGCGTGTCGCCGGCCGCCGCCCTGCGCGGCCCTCGTGCCTCGACGACGCCCGCCTCGACCCGCCACACGTGATCCGCGATCGCGAGGAAGGCGGGCCGGTGCGTGATCGAGAGCACGGCCATCTCGTCCGCGAGCGAGCGGATGTTCGGAGCGCGCGCGCGAGCGCGATGCGCTGGCGCTGGCCGCCCGAGAGCTTCGCGCCCTGCTGGCCGACGAGCGTCCGGATGCCCTCAGGCAGCTCCGCGACGAAGCCGCTCGCGCCCGCGAGATCGAGCGCCGCATGCACCTCGGCCTCTCCGATCGCGGGGTCGCCGAGCTGGATGTTCGCGTACACGCTGTCGTGGAAGAGCACGAGCTCCTGCGGCACGTAGCCGACGAGGCGCCGCCAGCTCTCGAGCTCGAGTTCGCCGAGCGGGACGTCGTCCACGAGCACGCGGCCCTGCTGCGGCACGTGCAGGCCGAGCAGCACGTCGGCGAGCGTCGTCTTGCCGGCGCCCGACGGGCCCGT
>JALOQG010000111.1 GCA_025453505.1 Myxococcota bacterium
CGCTTCCGCGAGATCGTGCGCGAGCGCGGCGGCAAGGCGCAGTTCCCCTATCTCGTCGATCCGAACACCGGGCAGGCGATGTACGAGTCGGGCGACATCGTCCGGTACCTGTTCAACGAGTACGGGACCGGCCGCGTGCCGCTGCTCTACTCGATCGGACCGCTCTTCGACGCGACTTCGGCGCTGGCGAGTGCGTGGCGGCTCGGAGCCGGAGCGAGGGTCGAGCCGTCGAAGCCGCCGGCGATGCCGCTCGAATTGTGGAGTTTCGAGGCGTCGCCGTTCTGCCGGATCGTGCGCGAGACGCTCTGCACCCTCGAGATCCCGTACCACCTGCGCAACGTCGGCAAGAACAGCCCGAGCCGCGACGCATTCGTCGAGCGATCGGGAAAGATGCAGGTGCCGTTCCTGGCGGATCCGAACACGCAGGTCGAACTCTTCGAGTCGGCCGACATCGTCCGCTACCTGCGCGCGACCTACGGATCGTGAGCGCCGCGCCGCTCCGACTCGTCGTCGTCCCCCACACGCACTGGGACCGCGAGTGGTATCGCACCCACGAACAGTTCCGGTACCGGCTCGTCTCGCTGGTGGACGAGGTGCTCGATCTGCTCGAGCGCGATCCCGCGTACCGCCACTTCATGCTCGACGGCCAGACGATCGTCGTCGACGACTACCTCGAGGTGCGGCCCGAGGCGCGCGCGCGCATCGAGAAGCTCGTGCGCGAAGGGCGTCTCGCGATCGGTCCGTGGCACGTGTTGCCCGACGAGTGGCTGGTCTCGGGCGAGGCGCTGCTGCGCAATCTGCGTCTCGGTCTCGCGAAGGCGCAGGCGTTCGGCGGCGGGATGCGGGTCGGCTACGTGCCGGACCAGTTCGGACACGTCGGCCAGTTGCCGCAGATCTTCGCCGGGTTCGGCCTTCCCGCGGCGGTGTTGTGGCGCGGGGTCGGCGCCGACGTCGATCGCACGCTCTTCCACTGGGAGTCACCGGATGGGACGCGTCTGCCCACCGTGTACCTGATGCACGGCTACGGCAACGCGGTCAATCTCCCGACCGATCCCGCTGCGCTCGCCGCGCGTCTCGGCGGCGAGGCGCGCGCTCTCGCCCGACGCTCCGACGTATCCACGCTGCTGCTCATGAACGGAAGTGATCACGAGCGCCCGCAAGCCGAGCTGCCGCAAGCGCTGGACGCTGCGCAGAAGAGTCGGGACGCGTGGACGGCGGAGATCGGATCGCTCGCGGAGTTCGTCGCGTCGGCGCTCGCCGAGGCTCCGGCGACCTTGCCGCTGCACCGCGGCGAGCTGCGCTCCGGGTTGCGTTCGCCGCTGCTGCCGGGCTGTGCCTCGGCGCGCGCGCCGCAGAAGCGCCGCGAATTCGAGAACGACCGCCTGCTGACCCGCTATCTCGAGCCGCTCGCCGCCTGGCTCGGCGCGCTCGGTGGCGAGGCCGATCCGGCGCGCATCGAGTTCGCGTGGCGCGTCGCACTCGAGAACCACCCGCACGACTCGGTGTGCGGCTGCTCGATCGACGCGGTCCACGCGCAGATGGAGACGCGCTTCGATCGCGTCGCCGAGATTGCGGGCGCGCATCTCGAGGCCGTCACGAGCGGCCTCGCCGCCCGCATCGATCCGGGCCCGGGCGACGGCCCGGCGATCGCCGTGTGGAACCCGAACGCGGGGGGACGGCTGGGCGTGGACACCGAGATCGAGGTCGAGGTGCCCGTCAATGAGGCAGGGGCGCCGCGCCCGTTCCATCTGCGGCGTGCGGACGGCGAGCGGGTGCCGGTCGCCGTCGAGTTGCTGCGGCCGGCGGGTGCGCGTCACGCGGGTGTGTTCGAGCGTCACGGCGTCCTCGCGCTCCTGCCGGGCTTGCGCCGTGAGTTCGAGAGCCTCTATGTCAACGACATCGTCCTCGAACGACGCGGCGATCGCCTCCACGCGCGCATCCGGCTCGGCGAAGCGCCGGACATGCGCTTCGATCTCGACGCCTCGCGTCGCGAGGTGATGGAGATCCTGCGCGACGAGACGCTCCGCGACGTCGCGGTCGAGACCTGGCTGCCGCCGCGCGTACGACTGCGCTTCACCGACGAGTTGCCCGGTCACGGCCTGCGCGTGTATCGACTCGCGCGTGGCGCGGGCCCGATTCCGCCCGCGTTGCGTGCAGAGCGCAGCGGTACCGGCGTCGCGATCGAGAACGAGCACTGGCGTGCGGAGGCCGATGCGAGCGGCCGTGTGACGCTCGTGTCGCGCGCCGCCGGCGTGCGCATCGAGGATGCGGTGCGACTCGTCTCGGAGGGCGATCGCGGCGACGAGTACAACTTCGATCCCGTGCCCGGCGATGTGCGTGTCGAGCGCCTCGAGCGGGTGCGGGTGCGATCGCTGCGGCACGGCGCGGAATCGCTGCTGCGCATCGAAGGCGCGCTGCGCGTTCCGCAGGGGCTTGCTGCGTCGCGCTCGGAGCGCTCGGCGCGAACAGTTCGTTTGCCCGTGTCGCTCGAGGTGCGGCTCGGAGCCGGTCTCGATCGCGTCGATCTCGCGTTGCACGTCGAGAACACCGCCTGCGATCACCGACTGCGCGTGCATCTGCGCGCTCCGTTCGGGGCGCATCGCTTCGAGGTCGAGTCCGCGTTCGAAGTCGCGGAGCGGCCGATCGAACCGGCCGCGGACTCGTTCGGCTCGGCGCAGGCGGCCGAGACACCGATCGGAGCCGGGCCGCAGCGCAGCTTCGCGACGCTGCGAGGCGACGCCGCTCTCGCGCTCAGCGTGGCCAATCGCGGCGCCGCGGAAGTCGAGGCGGTGCGCGAGAGCGATGGATCGGGTGCGATCGCGATCACGCTGTTGCGCGCCGTGGGCTGGCTCTCGCGACCCGACCTCGCGCTGCGTCGCGGCCCGGCCGGCCCGGCGCTCGAGACGCCGGGCGCACAGGTGCCCGGGCCACACGAGGCCGAGCTGTCGCTACGCCTGCACCCGGCGCACGACCCACGTCGAATCGCCGAGGCGCACGGGTTCGCCTTCCCGCCGTTGGGGTTTCGCTGCGGAGCCTCGCAGCCGGGCGCTTTGCGGGACGGGGATCGCCTCGTGGCGATCGACGATCCGGCCGTGGTCGTCTCGGCGATCGAGCCGCGTTCGGAAGGAGACGCCGAGCTGCGTCTGTGGAACGCAGAGCCGCAGGAACAGCGGGTCCGCGTCGCATGGACGCCGCCTTGTGCGGGGATCCTGCCCATCGATTTCGCGGGGCAGCCGGCGCCTTCCTCCGACTGGAGCGGCACCGCCGGTGTCGGAACGCTGCGGTTGCCCGCTTGCGGGATCGCATCGCTGCGCGTCCAGCCGAGCGCCCATTCAGAGCGCTAGCGCCCGTCAGGCTGCACCTCGGCATCCCAAATGTCCGCGATTCGGGTCATTTCTTTCTGGCCGGAGGGCTCTGATCTGGTGTTAACATGGTTGCCGGGTCGGGATGCAGCGGGATCTGCCCGGGGAGGGACGTCGTGAAGCAGCTCATCACAGCGATCGTGCAGGCGCTCGTGGACAAGCCAGAGCAAGTGCAGATCAAGGAAGTGATCGGTGAGCACGCGCACGTTCTCGAGCTCTCCGTGGCCAAAGAAGATCTCGGCAAGGTGATCGGGAAGGGCGGCGCGCACGCCTCGGCGATTCGAACCATCATGGCCGCCGCCAGTGGCAAGGAAAAGAAGCGCTACATCCTCGAGATCATCGAGCACTGAGCCCGCCGGGCCGGCGTTCCCCGTGTGATAGGCTCCCGACCCTCGCAGCAGGGAAGGGAACCTCGTGAGCAGCAGCACCCCGAAGCCGCAGATCGACGCCGCGCCCACGATCGGGGCGCAGATCGAAGCACGTGCGAACCACCCCGAGGTCGGCGACCGCGTCTTCCTGATCCAGCACGAGCGACAGTGGACCTACCGCCAATACCGCGACGAGTCGGTCCGCGCAGCGCATTTCCTGCTCGGACGCCTCGGCCCGCACCGCGACGGCGCCCCCGGACACGTCGCGATGCTGCTCGAGAACCACCTCGAGTTGCTGGCCCTCTACGGCGGCTGCGCGTACGCGGGCTTCTCGCTCTTCGGCGTCAACACGGGACTACGCGGCGACACCCTGGCGGGCGTGATCAACCAGGCGCAGGCACGCATGCTCGTCGTGGACGAACGCCTGCTCGACGAGGCCGAGCGCGTGCTCGAGCGGCTCGAGCACGTGAAGCCCGAGAACCTGCTCGTGCTGCGCACGGAGGGCGCCCGAGACCTCGGCGCGCGCGACTATCTCGCCGCGATCACGAGCGAGATCGCGCCGCCCGGCAAGTCGCTGGAGGCTCCGTCGGCGCCGGTCGATCCGTCGCGCAACCTGATGACCATCTACACCTCCGGCACCACGGGGCTTCCCAAGGGCATCCTGAACAATCACCTCAAGTTCTTCCTGATCGGCAAGGCGGTGTCGGGCAACCTGGGACTCGGTCCCGACGATCGCGGCTACGCCTGCATGCCGCTCTTCCACTCGAACGCGATGTTCCTGGGATTCCACCCGGCGCTCGAAGCCTGCGCCAGCATGGCGATCCGCGAACGCTTCAGCGCGAGCAGCTTCGTTCCCGACGTACTCGCGCACGGCGTCACCTACTGGAACTACGTCGGCGAGCCGGTGCACTACGTGCTCGGTGCGATCGAGAAGCAGTACGGCGGCGACGAGGCGCGTATCCTGGCGGAAGTCGCAGGCGATCCGCGCAACCAGCTCCGGTACGCCGTCGGCAACGGCGCCGCGCCGCCCGACATCGATCGCTTCACGCGCTGGCTCGGCCTCGAAGACATGTACGAGCTCTACGGCTCGACCGAAGCGGCGATCAGCACGTTCCGCAAGAAGACCGATCCGCGTGGGAGCGTCGGCGAGGTCACCGACGCGAACGTGAAGATCCTGGATGCGTCCGGTCGCGAGTGTCCGCCCGCGGACGTCGCATCGGACGGCAAGATCCGGAACTACGAGGAGGCGGTCGGCGAGATCTGCCGTGTGGCGGCGGACACCGGGCTCTTTCAGGGCTACTACGGCAATCCGGATGCGAATGCCTCGAAGTACCGGGACGGCGTCTACCACTCCGGCGATCTCGGGCACATCGTCGTGCGCGAGGGGCGGCGCTTCCTGTTCTTCGACGGCCGAACGGACGACTGGATCCGCAAGGACGGTGAGAACTTCTCCGCAGCGCAGGTCGGGCGGCTTCTGCAGGAAGGGCCGAACGTTGCGCTAGCGGCCGCGTATGGCGTTCCGTGCGCGGTCTCCGACGAACTCGTCATGGTCGCGCTCAAGATGCGTCCCGGGACGGAGTTCGAACCGCAGGCGTTCTTCGACTTCTGCGAGTCGCAGGTGGTTCGCGGCGGCATGGATCGCAAGTGGTTCCCCGACTTCGTGCGCGTGGTCGAGGAGTTCGAGTTCACGCAGACGCAGAAGATCCTGGTGCGGCATCTGAAGTCGGCTCACTTCAGCCGCCGCCTGTTGCCCGATGCTGCGATCTTCTGGCGGGAGCGCGGCGATACGACCTTCAAGCCGCTGACGCAGGCCGACTACGGGAGGCTGCGAGAGCGCTTCGAGCGCGCCGAGCGTCTGCACATCCTCGAGCGCGAGTAGCCGTTCCGCGCAGACGCCCGGTTACGAGATCGTCGCTCACGACCTCTCGATCGTAACCGGACGGGTCGCGACGCGGAGCGTCGTCGAGACGCGGAGCGCGTGTCGTGGCAACGGCTTGAGGCCCGCAGCTGCGCGTTTCGTCTTCGCGGCACGGGGGTTGCTCCTTCCGTTCGGGCCGGCCCTTCGATGCCGGACGGAGGGCAGTATGAGCGGGATCCTCGGTGCAGATCATTCGCTGCGACGCGGTCAGGAACTGTTGCGGGCCGGACTCGAGAACGCCGCGCTGGAGCATTTTGCGCAGGCGCATCGTGCACGGCCGGAGGATCCCCGCCTGCGTTCATACTACGGGTGGGCGGTAGCCACGGTCGAGCACCGCCTCGAGCGCGGCCTGGGTCTTTGTCGCGAGGCGCTGCGCGACGACGGCGGCTGCGCCGAGATCTACCTGAACCTCGCGCGCGTGCTGATGAGCCACGGCCGCAAGGCGGAGGGCATCCGCTACTTGAAGCGCGGACTGATGGTGGATCCGCACGACGCAGGCCTCATCCAGGAGTGGCGCCGTCTCGGGGTGCGGAGGCCGCCGGTGTTGCGCTTCCTGCCGCGTCGGCACCCGCTGAATCGCACGCTGGGGCGCGTACGCGGCCGTCTCGTGCGCGACTCCGTGTCCCGGAGCGAACTCGCCCTCGAAGTCGGTTGACGCCATCGCGCCGAACCGGTACCCATCGCGCCCGTCGCGAGCCCGGACGATTCCGAGGCCGACCCGGGAGGATTCCGTGGGAAGCGTTGTCAAATGGCGCCGCAAGAAGATGCGCAAGCACAAGAAGCGCAAGCTCCTGAAGCGCGAGCGCCACAAGCGCAAGTAGTTTTCTGACGGCTGCCCGTCTGGACTGCCGTTCCAGCTGCATTCCGCACCGCCGCTCTCCGAGCGGCGGTGTTTTTTTTCGTCGTGCATACGCGCGCCTCCGCACTGCTCCTTCGCCCAGATTCGACCGCGAAGTTTGAGGCGAAAGTGTGTTGGTGTGCCGCAGTTTCGAGGTACATCGACTTGTTTTTTTTGCTGTTCTTCCTTGACGCTGCTGTTTGGACGGTGTAAAGCCTGACCCGCAAGAGTGGCTCTATGGCCGCGGATTGTGGTCACAACGGAGGCAAAGCGCATGCGAATTGCCTTCAAGTCGCAGCTGACGGAGCCCGATAGGGCCGATCGACCCGGTTGGGCCGATCCAGGTCCCGTCGGGAGACCGAGACTGCGACGTGAGCACACGCGGGTCGCAAAGCTGCGACCTCGTCAGTGCCGCCGCGAAGACGGCAGTACGACCGCGACGCAGAACCACGCAACAGGGGGGTGACCCAAAGATGGCAGCTCGAAGGAAGAAGGCTTCGTCGAAGAAGGCCGGTGGCAAGAAGGCCGGTCGCAAGAAGGCCGGTCGCAAGAAGGCCAGCCGCCGCCGCTCGGCCTAGCCGAGTAGCGGGCTCCGAGGCCTTTCTTCAGGGAAGGTCCTGGGACCCCGGCCGGCTCTGCCGGCCGGGGTTTCCTCGTTCTGGCGCTTCCTCTAGGTTGCGTCTCCCGGAAACACTTCGATCCCGCAGACTCCGTGCGCCCGCGCGCTCGAGCTGGAGGTTTCTCCCCTTGGCACGCATCACAGTCGAAGACTGCATCAAGCGCGTTCCGAACCGCTTTCATCTCGTCCAGATGGCGGCGATCCGCGCGAAGCAGATCAAGCGCGGCTCGCGCACGATGATCGCGCCCGGCGAGAACAAGGAAGTCGTGACGGCGCTGCGTGAGATCGCGGCCGGCTTCATCCAGGCCGACTACCCGGAAGAGTCCGAGGAGTAGGGCCGCAGCGCGAGAGGCGCTGCGAGCTTCAGCCGAGCGGCTGGACGGGCACCCGGAAGACGAACGAGGTGCCGACACCGACCTCGCTGGAGACCGCGATCGATCCGTCGAGCAGCTTCAGCAGGTCGCGCACCAGCGCGAGGCCGAGGCCCGAGCCTCGGTACTTGGTCGAGGCGAACTCGTCCACCTGGTAGAACTCGTCGAAGATGAACTGCTGGTCGTCGGGACAGATCCCGATGCCGCTGTCTTTCACCTCGCAGACCAGTTCTCCGCCCGTCACTCGTGCCGAGATGTCGATCTGGCCCTCGCGGGTGAACTTCGCCGCGTTGTCGAGCAGCAGGAACAGGATCTGGTTCACCTTGGCGAGATCCGTGCGGATCTTCGGCAGCGGTTCCTCGAAGTGCTTCTCGATCGTGATCGGGCTGTTCCCGATCGTGTCCTGCACGCTGAAGATCGCCTCTTCGACGACTTCGCGGAAGTTCACGTCCTGCGTCTCGATCGCCATCTCGCCCTGCTTGATGCGCCAGAGGTCGAGGATGTTCTGCAGCGTGCGCAGGAAGGCCGTGCCGTCGTCGAGCGCGCGCCGCAGGCAGCCCTGGGCGGTCTCGGAGAGCACGTCGTTCTCGCCTGCGAGCACCGCAATGATCGACTCGATGATGCTGTTGAGGGGCGTGCGCAGCTCGCGCGACATCTTCTCGATGAAATCGTTCTTCAGCTTCTCGAT
>JALOQG010000112.1 GCA_025453505.1 Myxococcota bacterium
CTCCACGGAGTCCGGCAGCGCGACCAGCTCGATCGGCAGGCCCGCGAGGATCGTGCGCACTTCGCGCAGCTTGCCCGCGTTGCGCGTGGCGAGGACGATCTGCAAGCGGCGCGCCCTAGGGACCGGGGCGCGCGCGCGAGACGGCGTCGGCCTGTACCTCGGTGAGCACCGCGATCGCGCGCTGCGCCATCTCGGTCATCTGCGCGAGGTCCGTCGCGGCGAAGGTCCCGTTCTCCGCGGTGCCCTGCACTTCCACGAAGCGGCCCTTGCCGGTCGCCACGACGTTCATGTCCACGTCGGCGCGTGCGTCCTCTTCGTACGGAAGATCGAGCACCACGCGCCCGTCGACGATCCCGACCGAGATCGCCGCCACCGAGTCGGTCAGCGGATCCGCGGCCAGCGAGCCGCGCGCGCGCAGCCGCGCCACGCCGATCGCGAGCGCCGTCCAGGCACCCGTGATCGACGCCGTGCGGGTGCCGCCGTCGGCCTGCAGCACGTCGCAGTCCACCCACAGCGTGCGCTCGCCGAGTCGCGCGAGGTCCACGACGGCGCGCAGACTGCGGCCGATCAGGCGCTGGATCTCGAGCGTGCGGCCGCTCTGCTTGCCGCGCGCCGCCTCGCGCTCGCTGCGCCGGTCGGTCGAGCCGGGCAGCAGCGAGTACTCGGCGGTGAGCCATCCCCGGCCGCTGCCGTGCAGCCAGCGCGGCACCGACAATTCCTCGGTGACGGTGCACAGGACCTTGGTCCGGCCCATCGAGCACACCACCGACGCGAGCGGGTTCTGCGTGAAATCCACTTCGATCGAGAGTGCGCGCAGCTCGTCCACCGCCCGCCCGTCCGCTCGTCTCAACTGTCACCTCCTCCATCGGCCCCGCGTTCGACCCCGCGCCGCGCGTCGTAGCGTCCGGCGAAGTCCGTGATCGCGGTCGCCAGCGCCTCGGCGACGCGCTCGCGATGGGCGTCGTCCGCCAGCTCGCGCTCTTCCTTCGGGTTCGTGATGAATCCGATCTCGACGAGCGCCGCCGGCATCTGCACGCCCATCAGCACGACGAAGGGCGCCTGCTTGACGCCGCGTGACGGCACTTTCGCGTCGAGCCCCGCGACCCGGGCGTGGGCGAAGCGCGCGAACTCGTCCGACTCGCGCATCTGATCGGCCGCCGCGAGATCGCCGAGAATCGACGCCAGCGGATCCTCCGCAACGGCCTGCGTCGCTTCGCGAAAGGCCGCGTTCTCGCGCTCGGCCAGCTGGCGCGTCGCCTCGTCGCTGGCCTCGAGTGCGGCGAAGAAGATCTCGACGCCGCGCGCCGCGCGGGCGGCCGCCGCGTTGGCGTGCACCGACACGAACAGATCGCCGCCCGAGCGGTTCGCGATCGCCGTCCGTTCCTCGAGCGGCACGTAGGCGTCGCCGTCGCGGGTCAGCACGACGCGCAACGACTGCTTCTCGAGCCGCGCGCGCAGGCGCCGCACGACGTCGAGCACGAGGTCCTTCTCGCGCAGGCCGCTCGCGCCTTCGGCGCCGTGATCGTCGCCGCCGTGGCCGGCGTCGAGCACCACCGTGTCGAAGCGGTCGATCGGATCGGGACCACGCGGAGGCATTCCGTCGAGTTCGTCCGCTCCCGCTGCGAAGACGCGAGCGAGGGCGAACGCGAGCACTCCGATCGAAACGCCGGCCCGCCGCACCCTCATGGCGGCGCAACCTACCGAACGGGCGCCGGAGTCGCTGCCCGCGTACGGCGCTTGCGCGCCAGCCGCGCGCTCTGGAGCTGCACGAGATCGCCGAGTTCCGCCACGGCGTGAGCTTCCTGTGCAATCGCGAGCAGCGCGAGCAGCGCCTGCGCCGTCGCTTCGGCATCGCCGAGCGCACGATGGCGCCAACGGTTTGCGATGCCGAAGCGCGCCGAGAGCGTGTCGAGGTCGTAGCGCCCGAGGTCCGGCAGGATGCGGCGCGCGAGCCGGCGCGTGCAGAGCACCGGCCCGGGCCAGGGCGCGAGGCCATGCCGCTCGAAGGCGATCGCGACGAAGCGGTGATCGAAGGACGCGTTGTGCGCGACGAACGCGGTGCCCTCCGCAGCGCCGACCCAGGCATGGTAGGCAGCGATCGCCGCGCCGAGCGGCGGCGCCCCGTCGACCATGCTGCGGTCGATGCCGGTCAGGCGCGTGATGAACGGAGGAATCGCCATGCCGGGATCCACCAGGGTGTGGAACGTCTCGACGCTGCGCAGGCCCCGGATCCGGACGGCGCCGATCTCGAGGATCGTGCTCTGCTCGGACGAAACGCCGGTGGTCTCGAGATCGACCACGATCCACTCGGCGCTGGCGAGGGGTCGCGCGGCGCTCGGACCTTCGACGATGCGCGGCAACTCGCGCACGGAGACGCGGTCCGGCAGACGCTCCGCACCGCAGCCGAGCGCGGTCGCGAGAATGCGCCGCGCCAGCGCCGACTCGAGCGGAGCCGTCAGCGACAGCAGGCGCTGCGCCAACTCGGGAACGGAGAGCGTCGCGTCGGCTGCGTCGAGACGATCGAGCACGCGGCGCAGCGGCGGACCGAGCGCGAAGGACACGGGACCTCGGACGGAGGAGAGAAGATCGGGGCGGGGTCAGTGCAGGCTACGCGACGGACCTGCGCGTGCCAAGCGCGACCCGACGCTTCGAGGCGCTACCGTTTTCGCGATGCGCGCGTGGATCCTCCTCGTACTCGCGCTCTGCACGCCCGGCGCAGACGCGTACGCTGCGCTGCCCTCGGTGGCGCGCGCCCGTCACGAAGGCCGCGACGCCGTCTCGAGCGGCACGGTCGCGGGCACCGTCTTCTTCCTGCAGGCGAAGCAGGGTCCCGTCGCAGTCGGCGTGGCGCACAGCTTCGATCGCGCGCGTCTCGCCGCTGCGCCCGAACTGGTCTTCGAGCTCGGGCGGACGCGCAAGCGGGTCGGATCCGCGCGCCGCGTGCTCGTCGAGCCCGGTCTTTCTTTTTCTGCACCGGGCGGCTCGCTGCAAACCGATCTCGTCGTGTTCGCACTCGATGGCCCCCCGAACGCGCGCGTTCTCGAGGCAGGCAAGCCGCCGCGCGAGGGCGACCGCGTACGGCTGCTCGGCATCCCCGCCTCGAACCCACACGACGAGGACGACCTCTTCGGCACCGTGCACGGCAGCGACGCGGATCGGCTCGAGATCGAACTCGACGTGTACGCGGACCTGCGCGGCTGGGGCGGCGCGCCGATCGTCGCGAAGCCCGACGACCGTGTGATCGGCGTGGTGCAGGCCGCCACGCCGAGCGGCCGGACACTGCGCATCACCGCGACTCCGATCGCGACGGTGATGGCGGCACTCGCGCGCCCGCTCGAGGGAGGTCGCGGACGCGCCTTCGCAACGCTGGTTGCGGGCGCAGCGGCCGCTGCAGCCGACGGCAAGGACGCGTCCGCGAAACCCGTCGAGATCCGCGCAGCGGCGCAGCCGCTCGAGCGTGAAGTCGTCGGACTGCGCGACCTCACGGTCGAGATCGAGACGCCCGGCGACGGCGCGATCGTCGGCGACGAGCTGGGCGTCTTCCTCTCGGGCCGCGCGATCGCGCCCTACGGCGACTACCAGACGCTCGACGTCGTGTTCGTGATCGATACGTCCGGCTCGACCGCGGCGCCGAGCGGCATGGACGTCAACGGCAACGGAACCGTCGGCACCCCGCAACTCGGCGTCGTGGGCAGCGTGCTCGGACTCGGCTCCACCGACTCCGGCGACAGCATCCTGTCGGCGGAAGTCGCAGCGGCGCGCCAATTCCTCTCGCGGCTCGACGCACGCCGCACACGCGTCGCACTCGTGACGTTCGCGGGCGAGGATCTCGGCAACGGGACCTTCGAGGTCCCGTCGAAGGATTCGGCGCTCACCGAGGTCGGCCTCAGCCACGAGTACCGCGACGTCGAGAAGGCCCTCCTGCGGGTGCTGCACCGGGGACCGCGAGGCCTCACGCACATGGCCGCCGGCGTCGATCAGGCGACGATCGAGCTGCTCGGGCTGCGCGGCGCGTACTCGAAGAAGGATCCGCGCAGCGAGAAGATCGTGGTCTTCCTCACCGACGGTCAGCCGGTGATGCCGCGCGGCGGTCCGACCCAGGCGGTGTTGCGCGCGGCGCAGCGCGCCAAGAAGGCGGGCGTCCGCTTCTACACCTTCGGCATCGGCGAAGAGGCGCTCGCCGGGCCGCTTGCGATCACGCAGCTCGCGGAAGTGACGGGCGGCACCTTCACCCCGGTGCGAGAAGCGGGGCGGCTGCCCGAGCTGATCGCGGAGGTCGACTTCGCGGAGATCGAGACGCTCACGGTGCGCAACGTGACGCTCGGCACGGACGCGCATGCCGTCGAGATGGGAGCGGACGGCACGTTCGGCGCGCTGATCCCGCTGCAGGCCGGCAAGAACGAGCTCGAGGTCGTCGCAGTCTCGAGCGACGGACGCACGGCGAAGGACAGCGTTTCGGTGAGCTACGCGCCCGAGGCCCAGTCACCCGCCGTGCCGCCCGCGCTCGTCGCCATGCGCAACCGCTTGCTCGAACTGCGACTCGCCCAGATCAAGCAGGTCCGGCTCGAGGCCGAGGAGCAGCAGATCGAGCGCACGAAGCAGGAGCTGCGCGTCGAGATCGAGAAGGAGCGCGCAGCCGCGGCCGAGCGGGCCGACCGGCAGCGCAAGGATCTGGAGCTGAAGATCGACAAGCCGGTCGAGACGCAAGGTTCCGGCGACGGATCGAGCGCACCCGCGCCGGCGGCGCCGTGAACGCGCCTCATTCCATCTGGTCGAGGTACTCCGAGAGGCCGTAGCCTGTGCGTCCCTCGCACGTCCACTCGGTCATGCCCTCGCTGATGCGCGTCGTGCGACCGCCCTTGCGGTTGCGCAGCGGGATCATCGAGAGGACGCGTCCTTCGACGTGCAGGTCCTTGCCGTCCGCGCAGCGCAGCGTCACGTGCAGTCGATCGTGCAGACGTTCGTTGCCCTTCCATTCGGTTTCGATCTGGATGTCGCGCACCAGCACGAGTTCGCGCCCGCGGTGCACGAAGCCGCCGCGCGTCTCGCCGCCGTCCGGCCGCACGACGTGGCTGCCCATGAAGCCGAAGTCGGCGCCGAAGTTCGCCGTGAGCCACCGGTAGTACGCGGGCGCCTGCCACGAACGCGGGCCCCAGGAGTGATCGCGCAACCCGAAGCCGTCGATCGCGATGCGCCGGCCGTCGATCGAGAGCGTGCCCGCCGCGCGGTGGTGCTGCTCGTAGTGCCCGCGCGCGAACTCCATGTCGTCGGCGCGGTGCTCGGTCGGCTCGCCGCCGAACATCGGTCCGGTGCCCGTGATGGCGAGGTCGAGCGACACGGGCACGAACGGGTTGTCCTTGAAGGCGCGGCCGGGTTCGCGCATCGAGAGCGGATCGGCGAGCCGGCAGGCCTTGCCCTCGTACGCGACCGCGAGCCGCTCGAACGGCGTCAGCGTCTCGAAGCGCATGCCGCCCGCTTCGAAGCGACTGTTGTCGGCGATCTCGGCGCGTTTGAAGTTGAACAGGACCGCGCCGTCCGGCTCGTAGACGCACAGCGTGGTCTCGGCGTAGCGCTCGTTGGGCCGGTTCCCGATGCGTGCGAAGCCGCCGAAGCGCTGCGACGCGTCGAAGAAGTTGAAGTACATGCTCTCGTTGAAGTTCGGCTCGCCGGTGTTCTCGTGCAGATACTCGTCGGCGGGCTCGAGGCGGATCCGCGGGGCCATGGGGCACCTCCCGCGGCGAGCGTAGGCGAGGCGTCGGGAAAGCGCGTCGGCATGGGGGCCGACTCGAAAGCGGCCGACGGGCGGCGAGCCGCAGACGAGCGGAGGGGATCGAGCTATCGCGGAGGCGTGAGACCGCGGGCGGTCGCGGTCGCGACCCTGGCGAGGCCCGGCCCGCGCACCGTGAACTCCGCCGTCTCCGAGAAGAGCTTGATCGGCACCCATTCGGGGACGTCGGACATGCGCGGCATGCCGGTGATCATCGCGCCCGTCGGATCGATCACCCACGGATCGTGACTCTGCTCGAACCAGAGCGTGACCATGTGATGCTGACCGTCGGAAGGTCGCAACACGATGGCGCGGAACAGCTCGTCGTCGCGGAAGCCGGCCTCGCGCAGGAAGTGGTACGTCAGCAGTTCGAGGCCGTCGCAGTCGTCGCCGTTCCGGACCAGCGTTTCTTCGAGCGTGGCCCAGTGATCGTAGGGCCCGTCGGCGATGTAGTGGGTCTTCGCCTTGCGCTGGATCCAGGCCGCCGCCGCACGTGCCGTCGTGCGCTTCTGCTCGGCCCGGAACGCGACCCATTCGCTGCGGAGGTCGGCGCCGTCCGACCGCGCTTGCGTCTCGGGACCGCTGGCGACCGTCGACGGCGCGGACAGGAGCGAGTCGCCGACCGTCTGGGCGCGCTCGCGCACCTGCCAGCGGGCGATCTTGCGCGACCACGGATCGTCCGGCGCGGGAGTCTCGAAGAAGTGCAGCGCACCGCGCGGCGGCTGACCGGCGACGCAACCGAACAGGAACACGAGAAGCCCGAGGCTCCCGAGGCATCCCGATCGAAGCGCACGCCGCGACATCGAGAGCGAGATCGGCGCGCGCGGCCCGGGTGTTGAGCGGGAAAATCGAGCGCGCGCGACGCGGCGCCCGGCCGCGCGGCGATGCGCGCGAAAGACTCGCTCGCGTTGCCGCCTCGCGCGGCGGCAGCGCACCGGCGGTGCGCGCGTAGAGGAGAGTCAGGGGATGGGTCGCGATGCTCCCGGAGGAGCGAAGTCGGTCGGCTAGGCGGGGAGCCCGCAGTAGCGCACGCCGATCGCGAAGAGGAGCACCAGGAAGCCCACGATCGCCGGAATGCCACCCGCGATGTAGAGCACCGAGACTGCGTCGGTCTTGCCGCCCGCGGGTCGCTGTTCGGCCATCTCCGCCCCTCCTTGCGCCGAGCACCCGTCACGGGTCGCTCGAGCGGCGCGCACGGTAGCGGCGCGCCGCGGAGGCGTCGAGGCGACGAGTTCCGATTCGCCCGGACCCCACTCCCCCCGTAGAAGCGGAGCCCGGGCGAATCGGTCAGACGAGCGCGTTCCCTCTTGCCTCGCATCCACCGGGCTTCTCGTTCGCGGTCACCTGCCCGGTGCGGTCGTCGCCCTCCCCCCGGAGCGTGGCGACCGTTTCGTCCTTCTGCGCGCTGCCTTCCCCTCCTCGTCCCTCGCAGCAAGAGAGAGCAAGCGGGATGCCAGCCGCACGGCGCGCGGCAGCCGACGCGCAGGCGCTTCGACATCGGGCGGATCGCAATGCGGGATTCGCGGCGAGGGAAAGGTCGCGGCGCTAGCGACGGGCGGCAGCGCCAGTTTCGAGATCGTCACTCGATGGAACGCTCGAGTCCGGGTCCGTGCTCTCGGCGCGCCAGTCGGCGGGGATCCCGGCGAGGTTGGCCTCGACCTCGAGCTCGCGGAGGCGCGCGCGGGCACGATCGACCTCGTCGCGCTTGCGCTTCACGTCCTGCCGAAGCTGGAAGCTGGTCGTGCTGTGCTCGTCGGTCTGCGCCGGCAGGCCCGGCGGTGAGAACTGCCACTCGCTCTTGGATCCGACGACGGTCGCCAGCTGTGCTTGCGCCTTCTCGAGCGCCTTCTCCCCCTCGACCACGCTCGTTCGCGCCTCGACGAAGCGGCTACGCCACTCGGAGCGGGTCGCCCCACCCCTTTCCTCGGAGGAGTACTGCATCGAATCGGGGAGCTTGAGCAGCCGGTCGAGTTCGGGCTGCGCGGCGGCCGGAGTGGCGGCGCCGAAGGCCGTCAGCGATGCGACGACGAGCCCGGATGTGACGAAGAACCAGCGCCTGGCGCGCACGGAGATCCTCTCGGGAGCAGGTGGAGCGCCGGCAGCATAGCGGAGCCGGCCCGGCGGAAATGCGCGGAAGCGGGTCAAGAGCGCGGCCGAATCGCCGATACGCAGGACCGGACCGGCCGGGCCGGGCGGAGACTCGGGAGGACGCTCACGCATGGATCGCGAGAAGCTCCACCGACTTCTCCGTCTCGGTCTCGAGAAGGGCGCGTCCGACATCCATTTCCAGGTCGGTTACCTGCCCCTGTATCGCTTCAACGGCGATCTCGTCGAGCTCCGCTACAAGGTGCTCGCGCCGAGCGACACCGAAGCCATGGCGCG
>JALOQG010000513.1 GCA_025453505.1 Myxococcota bacterium
ACCGAACGGCTCGACGCCGCGGGCCGCCCCGAGGAAGCGTTCGCGGCCGCCACCGAAGGCGCCGCGCTCGTGGTCGAACCGCAGGCCGCCGCTCGTCTCGAACTGCGCCGCGCCCTCACGCTCGAGGCGCGCGGCGATGCCGCGCAGGCGTGTCGCGCATTCGAGCGCGCCGCGGCGCTCGATCCCAGCCACGACGAAGCGGCCTTCGCCGCCGCTCGGCTGCTGCGCGCGCGCGGCGATTGGCAGGCCGCCGCGTCCTGTCTCGGCGACACCGCCGCGCGACACCCCGACGGGCGCGTTCGTGCAGCCCTGCTCGCCGAGCGCGGCCGGCTGCTCGCCGGCCCGCTCGAGGACGTAGCCGGCGCGATCGAAGCCTATCGGCGCGCACTCGAGCTCGCGCCCGACGACATCGCCCTGCGCGAGGCACGCGCCGGACTGCTGGCGCACGCTCCGGACACCCGGGCCGAGGCGCGCGCCGAGCTGCTGCGCGTGCTCGCGTCCGACCCGGTGCGCCCGAGCGCATGGCGCCGGCTCGTCGCCTTGCTGCGCGACGCGGGCGAGACGCGCGACGCCGACCGCGGGCTCGCCCTGCTCGTTGCGCTCGGCGCCGCGACGCGTGCCGAGCGCGAGCAGACGCCGCTCCCGATCGATTTCGCGATCGGTGCGGACGGCCTCGACGATCCGCTCGCCGAGCAGCTCCGCGAAACCGTGCTGGCCGTGGCCGGCGATTGGGCCGAGGCCCTCGGCGACGCCGGGGAGACCATTGCGGCGGTCGCGTCACAGAGTCCGATCGCGCGCTGCGCATCGGCCTGGAACGTCGCGAGCGGAGAGATCGCGGGGCCCGCCCTCGCCCGGCTTCCGGTCGATCACTTCGCCGCGACGGCCGAGACGCTGCTGTGGACCGCGCTCGGCGCCGCGGCGACCGTGGACGCGAGCCCCGAGACGCGTGCATTCGTGGACCGGTTCTCCGCGCGCGCGCTGCGCCGCCTGCGGCGCGCGCTCTCGGGCGTCGAAGCGGGCGCGTTGCGCCGCTTCGACTTCGTGGACTGGGCGCGTGCGCTGCGCGGGCTCGCGCTCGCGCGCGCCGTCGACCGCTGCAACGGCGATCTGCGCGCGGCGCTCGAATGCGCGCGCGCCGAGGTCGCGTGCGGCGATGGCGCGGCACTGCCGGTCGAGGCCGATCTCACGCCGATCGCACTCGGCGCCGGCATCGCGCGCGAACTCGTGTCGCGAGCCGTGCGCGCCTGGATTCGCGCCCTGTGATCGCCGGGAGCTAGCGGGTCAGGCGCGGCCGAGCAGTGCGCGGAGCGGGGTGCGACCGTGCTCGGGAATCCGCACGATCGGCTCGATCGAGCGTCGCGAGATGCGCTCGGCGGCCAGCTGCGCGACCAGTTGCTGATGCAGCGCGTGGCCACCGCGCTCGACGCGCACATGGCCTTCGATGCGAGCACCGAGCAGCGCGAGATCGCCGAGCAGGTCGAGCACCTTGTGGCGCACGAACTCATCCGGGAAGCGCAGGCCGTCGCGGTTGAGCACGCGCATCTCGTCGAGCACGACCGTGTTCTCGAGACAGGCACCGCGCGCGCGGCCGGCGCGCCACAAGGCGTCCACTTCGGCGAAGAAGCCGAAGGTGCGCGCACGCGCGATCTCACGCTCGAAGCTGGTCTCGTCGATCGACAGATCGTGGATCACCTGCCGGCGAATGCACGGGTGATCGAAGTCGATCTCGTAGCTGACGCGGAAGCCGCGGGCCGGCTCGATGCGGATGCGGCGCTGCCCGTCGCGGATCTCGATCGGGCGGGTCACGCGCAGGACCGAACGGGGCGCGGCCTGCGCATACAGGCCCGCCGAGCGGAGCAGATAAACGAACGAGGCCGCGCTGCCGTCCATGCCCGGGATCTCGGGGCCGTCGATCTCGACTCGCAGGTTGTCGACGCCGAGTCCGTAGGCCGCTGCGAGCAGGTGCTCGACGGTATCGAGCGTGGCGCCCTGGCGGCCGAGCGTCGTCGCGAGATGCGCGCGGCCGGTGAGGGAGCTGGGTCGGGCGGGGATCTCGACGGGCTCGGGCAGATCGGTGCGCACGAAGACGATGCCCGTGCCGGCGCGCGCCGGCTGGAGCGTGAGCTGCACCGGCTTGCCGGTGTGCAGCCCGACGCCGGTACACGAAATCTTCTCGGCGATCGTTTGCTGGTTCATGGCGCCTCCCCCCTAGCGCTGCTGAATCGGCACTGTCATCCAAAAGCAAGGTGCATGCCAGCGAGCGAACCCCGCGCCAGATGCTGGATCGGCGTGCAAGTATCCTGATTGAAAGAGAAATTTTCACTCGATCAGGAAACCGTGCCAAGCGGCCCGGTCCCGCGTCGATCCGACCATTACGCCCGTGACGATTGGGTCACGGTCAGGGAGCGCGGTTCTCGTTGGTCCGCTCAGGCCGAGGCGGTCCGTGCCTGCGCCATGGCGGCACGCACCTGGGCCAGGATCTCGCGCACCGATTCGAAGCGCTCGGCGGGATCCTTGCGCAGGCAGCGGGCGACGATCTCGGCCAACAGAGCCGGCACGTCGGGCTTGATCTCGCGGGCGTCCGGCGGCGGCGTATGGACGTGGTGATACGGGATGTTGCCCTCCGTGAAGGGCAGCCGGCCGGTCGCGAGCTCGAAGATCGTGACGCCGAGCGAGTAGATGTCGGTGCGGTAGTCGACGTTGCGGCCGAGCGTCTGCTCGGGACTCATGTAGTACGGCGTGCCCGATACCAGCGTCGTGTGGTTGCGCACCTCCTCGACGATCTTGGCGAGGCCGAAGTCCATGATCTTGGCCTTGCGGTCGCGCGTCCACATCGTGTTCGCGGT
>JALOQG010000113.1 GCA_025453505.1 Myxococcota bacterium
AGCAGACCGGCGTCCCGCAGCGCGTCGATCTCGGCTGCGAAGAACGCGCGCGGCGGCGCGCCGAACTCGGCCGCGAACGCGACCGCGTCGAGTCCCGCACGCGTCCGCAGGCCGAGGAACATCGCCTCGCCGCGCGCGGTCGCGGCGTCGGGCCGTTCGGGCGGATCGACGCCGCCGCGCTCGCCCGACTCGATGCGCGCCTGCCACACGTCGAGCGCGCGCACGTTGGCGCGACGCGCGCCGAACGGCGCGTCGCGACGCGGCGGCTCGCTCGACCACGCGCCCGGCCCGATCCCGAGCACCGGACGCCGCTGCCAGTAGCGTCGGTTGTGGCGCGACTCGCAGCCGGGCCGCGCGAAGCTCGACACCTCGTAACGCGCGAGACCCGCCGCTTCGAGCCGCTCCCACACGCGCTCGCAGAGCGACGCGACGGTGTCGTCGTCCGGTACCTGCAACCGGCCCGCGGCGACCGCGCGAGCGAACGGCGTGCCTTCCTCCAGCGTCAGCGCATACGCCGAGACGTGTTCGGGCGCCGCGGCGAGGAGCGCGTCGAGGTCGGGCTCGAGCGTGGCGAGCGATTGGCCCGGGCCCGCGAAGAGCAGATCGAGCGAGACGTTCGCGAAGCTCGCCGCGCGCGCGGCGGCGAGCGTTGCCACGCACTCGTCCGCGCGGTGCGCGCGGCCGAGTCGCTTGAGCATCGCGTCGTCGAACGACTGCGCTCCGATCGAGAGCCTGTCCACGCCCGCATCGCGAAACGCGGGCAACCGCGCGCGCTCGGTCGTGCTGGGATTCACTTCGAGCGTGATCTCGAGGTCGGGCTCGTGCGAGGGCAGCGCCGCGCGCACGGCCGCGACGATGCGTGTGATCGACGCCGGCCGCAGCCGCGACGGCGTCCCTCCGCCGAAGTAGAGCGTCGCGAGCCGCGTCGCGCCGAACTCCGGCAGGCGCGCCGCGAACTCGCGCAGCAGCGCCGCCACGAAGGCATCCTCGCGTTCGGGCGCGAGCGTTCGCGCCTGCACGACCGCGAAGTCGCAGTACGGGCAGATGCGTTCGCAGAACGGAACGTGGACGTAGACGCCGAGGTCCAAGGTGCCGCGGACGATAACCGGCAGCCCGCCCGCCCCCCGGCTACCCTGCGCCGGCCGTGAGCCACCCCCCCATCTACGACGCAGTGCTTCCCAACGGTCTCGGTCTCCTGCTGCGCGAGTCGCACCTCGCCGCGGTGGCGGAGTTCCAGATCTGGGCGCGCGTCGGTTCCGCCGACGAGCGGCCCGGCGAAGAGGGTCTCGCGCACTTCCACGAGCACATGCTCTTCAAGGGCACGGCGCGACGCGGCGTCGGCGCGATCGCCGGCGCGGTCGAGGGCGTCGGCGGCCGCATCAACGCCTACACCAGCTACGACACCACCGTGTACCACGCGACGGTCCCGAGCCAGGGACTCGACGTCGCGACCGACGTGCTCGTGGACATGGTGCGCGGCTCGCTCTTCGACCCGATCGAGATCGCGCGCGAGATCGAGGTCGTGATCGAGGAGATCCGCCGCTCGGACGACTCGCCGCACACGGTCTGCGCCGAAGCGCTCTTCGCGGCCGCGTACCAGCAGCATCCGTACCGCGCGCCGATCCTCGGGACGCGCGAAAGCGTCGCGCGCTTCGACCGCGAGCAGGTGCTCGCCTTCTTCCGCCGCTGGTACGCGCCCGACAACCTGCTGGTCGTGGCGTGCGGCGACTTCGACTCGCAGGCGCTCGCGGCGCGCATCGGCGAGCTCTTCGCCGACGCGACGCCGGCCGGCGCGCGCCGCGCGCGGCCCGTCGAGCCGACGCAACAGGGACTCCGCTCGCTGCTGCTGCGCCGCTCCTTCGAGCGCGCGACGCTCGAGCTGGCGTGGCCCGCCGTGTCGCTCGCGCACCCGGACACGCCCTACCTCGACCTGCTCGCGTTCGTGCTCGGCGAAGGCGAGAGCAGCCGCCTGGTGCAGCGCGTGAAGGAGCGCGAGGGCTGCGTCGATGGCGTCGACGCGTCCTGCTACACGCCGCTCGACGCGGGCCTCTTCAACGTTTCGGCGGATCTCGACGCCGAGCGGGTACCCGATGCGGTCGAGGCGCTGGTCGCAGAGATCGAAGGACTGCGGCGCGAGCCGGTGGACGCCGCCGAACTCGACAAGGCACGCGCGAACTTCCTCGCGAGCGAGCACTTCGAGCGCGAGAGCGTCGCCGGTCAGGCGCGCAAGCTCGGCTCGTTCCAGGCGCTCGCGGGCGACTGGCGCAGCGAGCGCGGCTATCTCGAAGCGGTGCGCAGCGCGACCGCCGCGGACCTGCTGCGCGTCGCACGGCGCTATCTCGCGCCGGAGCACCTGACGGTCGCCGCGGTGCTGCCCGAAGACGCACCGGGCGAGATCGACGACAAGGCCATCGCCGGCGCGATCGCCCGCGGCTGCGAGCGCGGCGCGCGCGTCGCGATGCCGCCCGAACGCGTCGTCGCGGCGGCCCCGCGCGCCCCGCGCGCGATCCTGGCCGCGGCGCCGGCGTCCGCACGCATGCCCGAGATCTTCAGCTACCAGCTTCCGAACGGCGCGACGCTCCACGTCGAGCCGCGGCGGGAAGTGCCGGTCGTCGCCCTGCGCGGCGCACTGCTCGGCGGGCTGCTCGTCGAAGACGAACGCGATGCGGGCCTGACGCACTTCACCACCTCGATGTGGATGCGCGGCACGCGGCGGCGCAGCGCCTCCGAGCTCGCGCACGCGATCGAGTCGATCGCCGTCGAGATCGATCCGTTCTCGGGGCGCAACAGCTTCGGACTCGGGATGGAGGCGCTCTCCGAGCGGCTCGACCCCGCGCTCGACCTCTTCGCCGAGGTGCTGCTCGAGCCGGCGTTCGCGTCCGACGACGTCGAGCGCGAGCGCAAGGACACGCTCGCCGCGCTCGCGCGCCGCGAGGATCGTCTCGGCGCGCGCGTGTTCGACCTCTTCTCCGAGACGCTGTGGCGCTCGCACCCGTACCGGCTGCCGATGCTCGGTACGACGCAGACCGTCACGGCGTTCGACACCGAGATGCTGCACGAGCACCACCGGCGCTGGGTGCGCGGCGGCAACCTGGTGCTCGGCGTGTCCGGCGACGTCGATCCCGACGCGATCGCGGCGTCGCTCTCGCGGCGCCTCGCGGACCTCGAGGGCGGCGACTTCGCCTGGCGCGAGATTCCGGACGAGGCCGCGCCGCGCGAGCGGCGCGAGGTCGAGCTGCGCAAGGACCGCGCGCAGGCGCACCTGGTGCTCGGCTTCCGCGGCCTCTCGCTCTACGACCCGGATCGCTTCGCGCTCGAGGTGATCGCGCAGATCCTCGCCGGCCAGGGCGGGCGGCTCTTTCTCGAGCTGCGCGATCGCCGCGGCCTCGCCTACGCGGTGAACGCGATGAATCTCGAAGGTCTCGCACCGGGACTCTTCGCGGTGTACGTCGCGACGGCGCCCGAGAAGCTCGACGAGGCGCGCACCTCGATCGTGCAGGAGCTCGAGCGGATGATCGAGTCGCCGCCGCCGGCCGACGAACTCGACCGCGCGCGCCGCTACCTCGCGGGCAACTTCGAGATCGACCGCCAGCGCGCCGCCGCGCGCGCCGCGCACATGGCCGCCGACGCGCGCTACGGGCTCGGCCCCGACGCGCAGCGGCGCTACGCGGAGCAGGTGGACGCGGTGGACGCCGAGACGGTGCTGCGCGTCGCGCGGCGCGTGATCGACCTCGGCGCCTGGACGCTCGCGACGATCCGGCCGTAGTTCCCTAGTCCTCGCCGCCGAAGATCAGGTCGAGCCAGACGCGCGCCTCGGGCGTGACGAACACGCAGACCTCGTCCCCCCGAAGCAGCTGAGTACTGCCCCGCGGCACGACGACTTCGCGCCCCCGCACGACGAGCGTGACGAGACATCCCTCCGGCAGCGCGAGGTCGCGTACGAAGGCGTCGGCGACCGCCGACGCGGCCTCGACGCGATACCACGCGAACTCTCCCGGGAAATCGCGCATCGAGATCAGTTCGACGGCGGCCACCGGCTCGTGGGCGCTGGCCTCCGCGAGACCGAGGCGGCGCGCCAGCCAGGCCACCGTCGCGCCTGGAACGAAAGAGTTGAGCAGCACCACGAAGAAGACGAGATGGAAGAGTGCGTCGCCGCCCGGCACGCCGCGTACGACGGGATAGGCGGCGAGGATGATCGGCACCGCGCCGCGCAGACCGACCCACGAGACGAAGAGACGCTCGGGCAGCGGCGTGCGCAGCGGCGTCAGCACCAGCCACACCGCCAGGGGCCGCGCGACGAACGCCAGCGCCGCCGCGAGCGCGACCCCGATCGGCACGACCTCGACGAGCCGCGACGGGAACACGAGCAGTCCGAGGATCACGAACATCGTGATCTGCGAGATCCACGCGAGCGCGTCGTGCACGCGGCGCAGTCCGGCGCGGTACGGAAGCGGACCCGCCGCGAGCAGGATTCCCGTCACGTACACGGCGAGGAAGCCGCTGCCGTCCGCGAGCGTCGCGACGCCGAACGAGAGCAGCGCCGTGGCGACCGTGAGGACGGGGTAGAGCCCGGCGGCGGGAAGCCGGACGACGCGCAGCAACGCGCGCGCCGCCCAGCCGAGCGCGAGACCGACCGCGGCGCCGAGCGCGAACTGCTGCACGAGCAACACCAGGAACTGCCACGGCTCGACGTCGCTGCCGAGCGCGAACTCCGTCGCGACCAGCGTCAGGAAGACGGCCATCGGGTCGTTGAGGCCCGACTCGACTTCGAGCGTCGCGGCCGGCGATTGCTTGAGACGGATGCCGCCGCTGCGCAGCACCGCGAAGACCGCGGCGGCGTCGGTCGACGAAACGACCGCGCCGACCAGCAGCGCGATCGGCAGCGGGAGGCCGAGCGCCCACGCGACCCACGCCATCACCGCGGCGGTGAGCGCGACGGCGATCGTCGCAAGCAGGCCGGCCGGCAGCGCCGCGCGGCGTACGACACCGGCGGACGTGTTGAGTCCGCCGTCGAAGAGGATCAGGACGAGCGCGAGCGTGCCGAGCCGGTACGCGAGCCCGTAGTCCTCGAACCAGATCCCGCCGATGCCCTCGGACCCGGCGAGCACGCCGAGCCCCAGGAAGAGCACGAGCGCGGGTACGCCGAGGCTGCGCGAGATCGGACTCGCGATCCCGGCCAGCACCAGCAGCAGCCCCACGGCCGCGAGGATCGCGGCAGTGGTCGCGGGCTCGGCCATCGCGATGCCTAGACCGAGCGCACGCGGATCACGCGGCTACTTCCTGCGCGCCTTCTGGATCACGACCGCTTCGACCGGCGCGTCCTGCGAAAAGGGGCCCTTCGAGCCCGTCTTCACCGCGGCGATCTTGTCCACCACGTCGAGTCCCACGACGACCTTGCCGAACACCGCGTAGCCGGGCGGCTTGTTCAGGAAGTCGTTGTCCACGGTATTGATGAAGAACTGCGCCGTGGCGCTGTTCGGATCGTTGGTGCGCGCCATCGCGATCGTGCCGCGCGCGTTCGAGAGACCGTTGCCCGACTCGTTCTTGATCGGGCCGCGCGTCGCCTTCTGCGCCAGCGCCGCGTCGAAGCCGCCGCCCTGGATCATGAAGCCCGGGATCACGCGATGGAACACGGTGCCGTCGTAGTGGCCGGAGTCCACGTAGGCGAGGAAGTTCTCGGTCGAGAGCGGCGCCTTCTCGGCGTCCAGCTCGATCTCGATGTTGCCGAGATTCGTTTCGAGCACGACCACGGTGGGTCCTCCTTGCGGCTTCGGGTCGGCGGCGCGCGCCGTCCCGGCGGTGATGGCGACGAGTGCGATCGTGAGCGTCGCGCAGAGCGCGAGTGCGAGGCGCCGTTGCATCGCTGTCTCCCTCGATTTGGCGAGTCGCGCAGCGTACCCGGCATGTCCCGGCGCGCCAACCTTCGCGCGGGATGCTCGAATCGGGATGCGGGTACAATGCGCGCTCGGGGGGATCGCCATGCCGGCGCGCCGGGGGATCGCGTTCGCGCTCGTGCTCGCGACGGCGCTCGCCGTGGGCGTGCGCACGGCGAGCGCCGAGCCGGGCCCGAGCGGCGCGCGGCCGCTCGGCGCGCAGGTCGGCATCGAGTGGGCGGTCGGCACGCGCGACGGCGAATCGCAGAAGCTCGAGCTGCGCATCGAGCCCGAACTCGATCTCGCGCTGCCCGGGAACTTCCGGTTGAAGGGCATCGGACGGCTGCGCGCCGATGCGTTCGACGAACTCGAGCCCGGCCCGCCCGACCAGCCCGAAGTCGCGCCGTATACGCGACGGCTCGGCTTCGGCGATCGCATCGACGCCGAGCTGCGCGAGCTCTTCGTCCAGGGACGCGTCGGTCCCGCGTGGCTGCGGATCGGCAAGCAGCAGATCGTGTGGGGCCAGGCCGACGGCTTGAAGCTGCTCGACGTCGTGAATCCGCAGAACTTCGACGAGTTCATCCTGCCGGTCTTCGAGGACTCGCGGATTCCGCTCTGGACGCTGGACGTCGAGGTGCCGATCGACGACGCGCAGCTGCAGTTGTTCTGGATTCCCGACCCGACGACGCACGACATTCCGCCGCTCGACGGCCGCTTCGCCTTCACCGCACCGCGTCTCGTCGGCGAATGGCCGCCGCCGGGCGTGGCGCTCCGGATCGAGGACGTCGATCGACCCGACGACCCGCTGCGCGACTCCGACGTCGGCGCGCGCCTCGCGGGTTTCTGGAAGGGATGGGATCTGACCGCGAACGCCCTCTGGCACTACGACGACATCCTGATCCCGTTCCGCACGATCGATCTGGCGTCCGGTGCGCCGCAGATACGCGTAGCGCCCGGATTGACCGGTGGGGCTCTGGCGGTACTCCTCCAGGAAATCGCGCCACAGGTTCAAGCGCAGAGGAAATTCAGTATTTGCTTTGCGCTCCCAGGCTACCGGCCAACGGGAGCGGGCTTCTGCCAGGCTCTGCAGTGCATGCTGCGAAGCAGCTTCCCCGCTGGGGAAATTCCGGGCACGCAGCCGCTCCCTGGCCAGCAGCAAACCGCCCAGGGAAAGCTGCGGGTAGGCGTTTTCACCGCGCGGCGCCTGGATTCCGATTGGCCAGTAGACTTCGGGGGATTGCAGGAAGGCCTCCAAGGCGGCTAACCCGGCCTCCAGGTAATTTCTGTCGTATTCAGCAGTGGGCATGGGCTACTCCTGAAGCGATTATACTCCCTGTCAAAAAAACAGGCCTGTTCTGCGGAGAAAACAGGCCTGTTTGAGTCATGCCGCTTATACCAACAGACGCAATGGTTCTTCCAGGTAGGTGGCGATAGCCTGCATGAAACGCGCCGCCTCCGCCCCATCGCTCACCCGGTGATCGACAGAAATGGTCGCCTTCATGCGCATGCCGGGCACAACCTGCCCATTTTTCACCACCGGTACCTCACGCACCGAGCCTACCGCCAGGATGGCGGCTTCCGGTGGGTTGATGATGGCAATGAAGTCCTCGACATCAAACATGCCCAGGTTGCTCACCGAGAATGTCGAGCCTTCGATTTCCTCCGGACGCACTTTGCCCTCACGGGCGCGGCCGGCCATGGTCCTGACTTCGATGGAGATCAGACGCAGCGGTTTACGATCCGCATCCCGGCAGACGATAGTCAGCAGGCCGCCTTCCACAGCTACCGCCACACCCATATTGACCTGACCGTGACGCAAGACAGCGCCATCCTTCAAGGACGCATTCAAGTTGGGGAACTGGCGCAAGGCCAGGGCGGCTGCTTTCAGGATGAAATCGTTGACCGAGAGCTTCTCGTTTTCAGGCAGCAGGGCATTGAGCTGCTTGCGCAGTTCCATTACCGGGGCCATGTCGTATTCGTGGGTGACGTAAAAGTGCGGCAGCTGGGTCTTGGATTCGACCATGCGCCGGCCAATAGCCGCACGCAGGCGGTTGAGCGGGATGGTCTCGTCCGCCGGTGGTTCCCCACCCATTGCCAGGGGCATAGCCAGTGGGGCGGCGACCGGCTGTGCTTTTACTGCCGGGGCAGTTGCGGGGGCTTGCGCCTGGAAGGCAGCTGCAGGAGGAGCCGCCAGGTAAGCCTCCACATCGCGCCGTGTGATGCGCCCACCAGG
>JALOQG010000514.1 GCA_025453505.1 Myxococcota bacterium
GCGATCTCGACCTGCAGCCGCGCCTCGCGGCTGCGCGCGTGGCGCTGGAAGATCGCGAGGATCACCGCGGTGCGGTCGAGCACCTCGGCTTCGGTGGCGCGCTCGAGGTTGCGCGTCTGCGTCGGCGTGACGTCGTGGTCGATCAGGACGACCGAGGCGCGCTGCGCAGCGGGAAGCGACGCGTCGTCCGCGGCGGAAGCGTCCGCGTCCTGCGTCTCGTCGTCCTCCGGCTCCGGCTCCTGCGCGCTCTCGCGATCCGCGCGCCGGCGCGGCACGGGCGGGCCCACCGGCACGACTCCTTTGCCGCCGGTCCAGCGCGCCAGCTCGGCGAGCTTTCCCCCGCCGACGACGGTGCCGGTCGCGAGATGGCTGCGCTTTTGCGTGACGCGCCCGACCACTTCGAGGCCGAGCGTCTTCGCGAGCCGCTCGAGCTCGCCGAGCGACGAGGCGAACTCGTCGTCGGAGGCGTCGGGCAGTTGCACGGCGAGCAGCACCGCGCGCGGCCGTTCGGGGGTCGTGGAGGTCGTCATCGCCCGCAGGATGGGGAGTGCGGTGCGACGTGGCAAGCAGCCCATAAGGATCGCTTAAGGCGGCCCTCCGATGCTCGCCTGCGTCGAATCCCTCGACGGAGGCAACCATGCGAGTCGCGATCCCGATCGCTGCGGCGCTCGCGCTGGGCGCAATCACTGCTCGCGCCGAGCGGCCCGCGGACTTCGAAGCACGCTTCGCGGCCGAGGCTCGGACCGCGGATCCCGCCTTCGCGGGCTTCTCGGCGGAGCGCGGCCGGGCCTTCTTCACGAACGCGCACGGCGGGGACTGGAGCTGCGCTTCGTGCCACAGGAACGATCCCAGCGTCGTCGGCGAGCACATCGTCACCGGCAAGCGCATCGAGCCGCTCGCGCCCTCCGCCAATGCGGCGCGCTTCACGCGGCCCGCGTCCGTCGCGAAGTGGTTCCAGCGCAACTGCAACGACGTCCTACAACGCGCCTGCACCGCCCAGGAGAAGGGCGACGTGCTGGCCTGGCTGATGACACTTCCCGCAAAGGAGACGCGATGAAACTCTCGATCCCGGTCGCAGCGATCCTGCTCGTGTCGAGTGCGAGCGCGGCCGAGTCGAAGCGCGCCCCGCTTCCGCCCGCCTACGTCGAGGAGTGCGGGTCCTGTCACGTCGCGTTCCCTGGCCGGATGCTGGACGCCGCGTCGTGGCAGGCGGTGATCGGCGGCCTCTCGCAGCACTTCGGCGTCGACGCGAGCGTCGACGCGAAGACGCTCGAGCCCGTTCGCGCCTACCTCGAAGGCAGCGCGCGCCGCAAGCCGACCGCCGGCGCCGACGGCCAGCCGCTGCTCCGCATCACCGAGACGCGCTGGTTCGTCCATGAACACGACGAAGTGCCGTCGCGACTGCGTCCGGGCGGCGCCGAGGCCGTGAAGCCGGCGGAGTGCGGCGCCTGTCACCAGCAGGCCGCAACCGGAAGCTACGCCGAGCGCGACATCCAGATGCCGAGGAAGGGAGCGACGCGATGAACGACCGGATCCTCGTGTGGGATCTTCCGCTGCGGATCTTCCACTGGGTGCTGGCGGCGAGCTTCGCCGGCGCCTTCTTGACCGCCGAGAGCGAGCGCCAGCGCGATCTGCACCTGCTGCTCGGCTACACGTTCGCCGGCGCGATCGCGTTCCGGCTGCTCTGGGGCCTCGTCGGAACGCAGCACGCGCGCTTCTCGTCGCTGCGCTTCGGACCCGCGGCGATCGCCCGCTACCTCCGTTCGCTGCTCGCCGGCCGACCCGAGCGCCACGTCGGACACGGGCCGATCGCCGTGTTGATGATCCCGCTGCTGCTCGGGCTCGGCCTCGTCGTCGCAGGGTCGGGCTGGGCGACGTACGCCGAGTTCGGCGGAGAGTGGATGGAGGAGGTCCACGAGATCGCGGCCGTCGCGATGCTCGTCGCGGTCGTCGCGCACGTGCTCGGCGTGATCGCCGTGAGCCTGCTGCAGCGCGAGAACCTCGTCCTTCCCCTGCTCTCCGGTCGCAAAGCCGGTGCGCCGGGCAGCGGCATCCGAACCTCGCGCCCGCTCGTGGCGCTGCTACTCGTCGCGGCGTTGGCAGCATTGTGGCTGCCCGGGCTCGCGGCCCGCGAGCGCCGGCTCGCGGCGCGCGGAACGACCGCCGCCGTGGCCGTCGAGGTCGGCGGAGAGCGGGCGAACCACGGCGACTGAATCGGAGGCGATGCGACGGATGCGCGTGCTCGTCGTCGAGGACGATCCACTGCTCGGCGACGCGCTGCGCGTCGGACTCACGCAGGCGGGCTTCGCTGCGGACTGGGTGCGCGACGGGCGCGCCGGNTCGCGGCTTCGAGCGAACCCTTCGCGGCGATCGTGCTCGACCTCGGCTTGCCCGAACTCTCCGGTCTGGATCTGCTCCGGCGGCTGCGCGCCGCGCACGACGCGGTGCCCGTCTTGATCCTCACTGCGCGCGACGCGATCGCGGATCGCATCGCCGGCCTCGACGCCGGCGCCGACGACTATCTGGTGAAGCCCGTGGATCTCGGCGAGCTGGCCGCTCGCCTGCGCGCGCTGGTCCGCCGGTCCGCCGGCCAGGCGGCGCCGGTGCTCGCGGTCGGGCCGCTGCGCATCGATCCTGCGGCGCACGCGGTCGTCTTCCGCGATCGCCCGGTGGACCTCTCGGCGCGCGAGTTCGCGTTGCTGCACGAGCTGGCGCGGGTCGCCGGCCGCGTGCTCTCGAAGGAGCAGCTCGCCGAGCGGGTGTACGGGTGGGGCGAGGAGGTCGAGTCGAACGCCGTCGAAGTGCACGTCCACCACCTGCGCCGCAAGCTCGCGCCGGAGGTGATCGTGACGGTGCGCGGCGTCGGCTATCTGGTGCCGAAGGATCTGGCGTGAGCGGCCGCGGTTCGCTGCGCGCGCGCCTGCTCGGCGGCGTGCTGCTCGCCGTGACGCTCGTCTGGATCGGCGTCGCGGCGACGGGCTGGCTGCGGGTCCGCCACGAGACCGAAGAGCTCTTCGATGCGCACCTGGCGCAGGCGGCCGCCGTCCTCGTCGCGCTGCTCTCGGACGGAGAAGACGACGAGGACGACGACGATCTCGAACTCGAGATCGAGCACGCGCCGGAGCTGCATCGCTATGCGCGGAACGTCGCGTTCCAGGTCTGGGAGCGGGGGCGCAAGCTGCGCGTCCATTCGCGCAATGCGCCGCGCGAGCGGCTCTCCGACGTCGAGAAGGGATTCTCCGACGCCAGCATCGATGGCGAGCGATGGCGTGTCTTCAGCACCTGGGCCTTCGAGCGCCGCGCGCTGGTGCAGGTGGGAGAGCGCGTCGACGCGCGCGACGCCGTCGGGGCGCAGATCGGGCGGCATCTGCTCCTGCCGCTGGCCGTCGCGCTGCCGCTGCTCGCGATCGCGCTCTCGCTCGCGATCGGTAGGGCGCTCGCGCCGCTGCGCGGGCTCGCCGATGCGGTCGCGGCGCGCGACCCGCAGCGCCTCGAGCCGGTCGCCGTGGCGGGTGTGCCGTCCGAGGTGCGTCCGCTCGTCCTGCGGTTGAACGAACTCTTCGTCCGCATCGATGCGTCCCTCGAGCGGGA
>JALOQG010000114.1 GCA_025453505.1 Myxococcota bacterium
TGGCGCACGGGATCCTTCTCGGCGAGTCCGCTCGGCAGCACGCTGTCGGGCCTCGAGCGCGGCTTCGACACCGCGATGCTGCCGGGCCACTGGCGCTACAACCTCGGTGAGCTCCCGCACGCCGCAGCGAACCAGCTCCACGACGCGCTCTTCGCCTGGCACGCCGAGGAGCCCGGGACGCCCTTCTTCGCGTACGTGCACACGATGGAGGTGCACAGCTGGCGCGCGCCGCGCTACCGCCAGGCGCCGCCCGGCTTCACGCCCTACGACTTCGCGGTGCAGGACGCGGACGCGCGCTTCGGCGAGCTGCTGGCCGGGCTCGCGGATCGGGGTCTCGCGGAAGACACGCTCATCGTCGTCGTGTCGGATCACGGCGAGTCGTTCGGCGATCACGACGTGCGCGATCACGGCACCGGCCTCTACCAGTCGCAGATCCACGTCCCGTTGCTCTTCTGGGCCGGCCGCGCGATTCCGGCGATCGCGGTGGACGACGTGGTCGGCCTCGCCGACGTCGCGCCGACCTTGCTCGATCTCCTGCGCCTTCCGCCCCTGCCGGGTGCCGACGGTGCGAGTCTCGCGCCGTATCTCCGCGGTGCGACCGCCCCGGTGCACGAGAGTGTTCCCGCCGAGCGCATCCGCTACGTCTGGCAGCCGGACGACGCGGAGATCCACGCCGTCGTGCGTCAGGACAAGAAGAAGCTGATCCGCAAGGCGGACGACGAGCAGGCCTTCGATCTCGCCGCCGACGCGTGCGAGACGCGCACGCTCGAACGCGTGCCGGTCGATCTGCGGCGGCGGCTCGACGCGTGGCTCGCCGCGCAAGGCGCGTCGGCGCGGCGTTTCCTCGCGGCGTACGGTGCAGCGGCCGGCGAAGTGGACGCGCAGGACGTCGAACTGCTCAAGTCGCTCGGCTATGTGGAGTGATCCGATGGCGGTCGTGCGGACCACTCTCTTTCGCGCACTCTTGATCGCGGGAGCGATCGCTGCCGCGAGCGCCTGCGATGCAGGCGAACCCGCCTTGCCCACTCCGCACGCGTCGCCCGGCTCCGTGGCGGAGGAGCGCGAGGGCACCGCCGGGCGCCCGGCCGCTGCGCGGCCCGCCCCGGGAACGCGCGTCGTCCTGCTCGGCACCGGCACGCCGGACTTCGACCCCGATCGTTCCGGGCCCGCGACCGCAGTGATCTCCGGGGGCCGCGCCTACGTGGTCGATCTCGGGCCCGGCGTGGTACGGCGTGCCGCGGCGGCGCACCGGGCGGGTCTGGCGGCACTCGATCCCGCCCGCATCCACCACGCCTTCGTCACGCATCTGCACTCGGATCACACGGCCGGCTACGCCGATCTGATCGTGACGCCGGCCCTGCGCCGTTCCGTCCCGCTCGAGGTGTACGGACCTCCCGGGATCGAGCAGATGACGCGCCATCTCCTCGCCGCCTTCGATCGAGATCGCGCGATCCGATCGAAGGCGCCGTATGCGCGGGGCCTGCCCGGCTACCGGGTGACGGCGCACGAAATCGCACCCGGGCCGATCTTCGAAGACGAGAACGTTCGCGTCACCGCCTTCCCGGTTCCGCACGGCGAATGGCAGTCGGCGTTCGGCTACCGATTCGACGCGGCGGACCGGTCGATCGTGATCTCGGGCGACACGACCGCCGCGCGCAGCATCGTCGAGGCATGCGACCGCTGCGACGTACTGGTCCACGAGGTGTACCGGCCTCCCGATCCCGGCCATGCTCCGCAGCCGCTTCGCGACTATCACGCGGCCTACCACACTTCGGTGGCGCAACTCGCGAAGATCGCAGCCGAGGCGCGGCCGGGCCTGCTCGTGCTCACGCACCAGCTGCTCTTCCGTGCGAGCGAGGCGACGTTGATGGAGGAGCTGCGCGCGGGCTACGACGGGCCCGTGGCGTTCGGGAACGACCTCGACGTCTACTGAGCCGACGGCGTTCGCGGGGCCTCGTCCGGCACGCGTTCGATGAGCCGCAGGATGCGCGTCTGCTCGAGCAGCTCGTGCGGCGGCATCACCTGGAAGACCGTCTGGTAGCCCGGGATCTCCGGCTCCAGGACCTTCGCCCACATGAACGAGGCCTGGAGCCACGTCGGCTTCTGCGGCAGGAAGAACTCTTTCGGGACGCCCTTGTGGTGGCCGGGCGGACGCCACGGATCGCGCACCTCGGCGTCGGTCACCGGGCGCAGCGCGACCTCGCGATTGACGAGGCCGAACATGTCGTAGATGTGCAGCCGCGAGAAGTAGCCGACGGCGCCGATCGGTCCCTGCGCGAGGCTGTCGCCGGGCTTCGCGCGGCGCGCCAGCTCGTGTCCGAGGATCACCCACACCTTCGTGCGGTCGCGCTCGTGCTGCCAGAACTGGTACTCGCTCATGCCGATCGGCGCGCGGATCCGGAACGCGTAGCGGAGCGCGCCCGGCACCGGGTGCAGATCGAAAGCGGTCGGGAGCGAGAGCGCGATCAGGAAGACGGGCCACGCGAACGCGACGCGCCGGCGCGTCGCTGTGGTCCGTTCGACGTCGCGCAGCGGCAGCGCGAGCAGCAGCGCCAGGAAGGGAACCGACTGCAGCAGCATGCGCGCCATGCACATCCAGTCGCCGCCGCTGATCAGCCCCACGTAGATCGCCACCACGAACGGGACGGCGAGCAGCTCGAGCGTCGCGCCGCACCAACGGCGCCGTGCGGTCATCGCGCCGATCGCGACGAGCGGAATCAGGACGAAGGCCGGGAAGGTGAGACCCATCACGAGCAGGTAGTTGCGTCCCTGCTCGAGCGCGAGGCTCGAGAAGGTGACCTTCGCGAGCGCCGTGTTCGGGACCCACGCGCCGTAGTACGAGTATCGAAATGCGAGGTGCGCCGCGACGCTGATCGCGATGATCGCGCCGGCGAACGTCGCGGCGCGCAGACTGGCGAGATCGCGGCGCGCGAGAGCGGAGAGACCCGCCACGCCGAGCACGGCGCCGACGAAGAGCGCGCCGTCGGCGCGCAAGCCCGCGGCCAGCGCGCCGAGCGCGGCCGCCGCCAGCCAGCGCGGCCTCTCTGGCTCGCGCAGCAGCGCGTCGAACGTGGCGAAGAGCGCGAACGCGAACGGAACCGTCGCGAGTCCGCTCGTGGACCACACCGCGAAGGGCGGGAACGTCGCGAGGAACGCAGCCGGCAACGCCGCGCGCTCCGGCGAGAGGCCGAAGCGACGCTCGGCGAAGCGCATCACCCACCAGAGCGTCGCGACGCCGAAGAGCACCGAGGTGACGCGCGCGGCGACGGTCACGTCGACGCCGATCCACTCGAAGAGCGCGCACCAGATCACCCACAGGAACTCGGAGTAGCCCTCGACGGGGGGATCTTCGACGACGTTGTACCGGAGCCCCAGGCCTTCGGCGAAGTTGCGCGCGTAGCGGAACGAGATGTAGGCGTCGTCACAGACGAAGTTGAAGCGGTGGACGAGCCACGCGTACGGGATCAGCACGAGCGCGAAGAGCGGACGTCGCGTCGCAGTCCCGGCGCGGGCCGGATCGGTCGGTGTGGAGGCCGGGGGCGGCGGCATGGGACTCGTGTCGGTCATCGCGGGCGCTTCAGTAGCAGGGATGCGCGTCGGCGGGATCGGTCTGGAGCTGGAAGCGCTCGGGATCGACCAGCACGGCGTCGTCCTCCGGCGCCTCGGGCACGAGGATGTAGCCGAGCGCCGCCATGCGCTCGACGAACTCGTCCTCGCGGTCGGCGGGCGCTTCGACCCGCTCCGGCTCGCGGAATCCCGCGTCGTGCGTGTCGACGGCGCCGAGCGCGTCGATGCGCGCGAGGGCCGCGGGCGTCAGGATCTCGCGCGCCAGGCTGCCTTCCATGTCGCGCGCGGCCGGAATGCCGAGCAGTCCGAGCACGGTGGGTGCGATCGAATAGACGTTCCCGCGGGTCGGGAGCGCGCCCCGTTCGAGAAAGGCGTCCCAACCGCCCTGTTTCGCGACGCCCGGTCCGGCGGCGATCAAGACACCGGGCGGCGCGTCCTGGTGATCCCCGGTCGTGTAGCGCTCGTTCGGAGCGCTGGTCGCGGTCGCGTGCATGCCGTGATCCGAGACGATCAGGATCGTCGCGTCCTCGCCCGCCAGCGCGACCATTTCGCCCACCATGCGATCCACCCACTGGTAGTAGCGCGGTACCGTGCAGGCGAGCGCGGCGTCCGCCGCGGGCGACGAACCGGACCAGCTGAACTCCCAGGGACGGTAGTGGCGCCAGAAGCGGTGCCCGGCGACGTCGGGTCCGCCGAAGTAGAGCATCGTGAGATCGGCCGGACGTTCGGGAACCAGCGCCTTCGCGATCTCGAAGTAGGTCTCGTCGGACGCGATCGACCACAGCGTCTGGTCGACGAGGTCGCGCTCGCGCGCATCGAGATCGCGCGGGAGCGGGCCGAATACCTCGCGCTCTGCGATGCGCTCGACGTGATCGGGGGCGCCCGCGTCGCGTGCGATCGCGAGCACGCGGTCCGTCAGCTCCGGCGGGTGCACCTGATGCGGGATGCCCGGCAGCAGCGCGCCCTTCCAGTTCTTCGTGATGCGCCCGCCCGCGCTCGTCGCCGAGACCATGACGCCGCGGATCGGTTCGACGGGCCACGTCACCCACCAGCCGAAGACGTGGGTCGTGAGCCCGTGGAGATCGGCGATGTTCCAGAGCGCTCGCCCGCGCCGACGCGAAGAGGTGTAGACGCCGCGATCGCCGTCGAGGAAGCCGAAGATGCCGTGCTGCTTGCGCGACTTGCCCGTCGCGACGCTCGTCCAGATCACCGGGCTGTGAGTCGGCTGGAGCGTGCCGAGTTTCCCGAACGAGCCTCGCTGCATCAGCGCCGCGAGGTTGGGGCTGCGGCCCGCGCGGATCAGCGGATGCAGCACCGACCATTCGAGGCCGTCGATCCCGATCAGGAACACGGGCGCGATGGGCTCGGCGCGCTTCGACGAGCGGTCGCAGCCCGCCGCCAGCAGCGCGAGCGCGAGCGCGAGTGCCGCGCACCGGCGCACTCGCGCGGTGCCTCGCCGTTCCGTGCGCGTTTCACCCGTCATCGTGGGTTTCGCCCTGCGTTCCGTGGTTCAGTCCCCGACGTATCCGAGCGCCTTCAAGTTCTCGAGCAGATCCCGGTCGAGCGGTTCGTCGCCGCTGCGCGACGCGTTGCGCCCGAGCGACGCCTCGTAGTCGCGCAGGTCCGCCGCGAGCCGCACCGCGACGTCCGGCCGCTCGGCCACCAGATTGCGCGACTCCTTCGGATCCGCGGCGAGGTCGTAGAGCTCGTGCGCGCCGTCGGACGAGTCGATGTACTTGTGCGGCCACTCGAGCACGGCACGCCGGATCCGCTGGAAGCGCCAGCCCCACTCGGGATGGAACAGATCCTTGCGCCGCGTGTAGTAGTTCTCCGCGACGACTACGTGGTTGCCTGGCAGCTCCGGGAAGAGCTCGCGCAGCGCGGAGCGGGTCGGCTCCGGAAACTCGCTCGCGACGAGGCCGGGCACGTCGTTCGAGATCGTCACGGCATCGACCACCGCGCCGCTCGTCTGCCCCGGTCGGCGGACGATCAGGGGCACGCGCAGCACCTCCTGGTAGACGTCCTTCGAGTGGGCCACGAGCTGGTGCTCGCCGAAGAACTCGCCGTGATCGGACGTCACGACGACGACGGTGTTCTCGTCGAGACCGAGCGCCGCGATCCGGTCGAGGAGCGCGCCGACGCCGGCGTCGACGTTCGCGATGGCCACGTCGTACTGGTCGATCACGCGCTGCGCGAGATCCGCAGGGACCGGTTCCTGCGCCGGCAGGACGCGGTTGATGAGGATCTGCAGCAGGTTCGGATCGTCGCTCACCGGGCCGTCGACCACGCCGGGTCGCGGGCGCGTGTCGTACGGGCCGTGCGCGTCGATGTAGTTCACGAAGAGCAGGAACGGCTGCTCCTGCGCGGCGGACTCCAACCACTCGAACACGCGGACGTTCAGCGCATCGGCGTAGACGCGCTTCACCTCGTAGGTGTCGAAGCCCTGGTCGAGATTCCAGTGCGGGGCGAGGAAGGCCGCGTTGGCGACGAAGGCGCCCGTTCGGAAGCCGAGCTCGCGCAACGCTTCGGCGAGCGTGAGCTGCTCCTCGGGCAGCGGGTTCACGTTGTTCACGGGACGCTCGACCGCGAACGTGTGCGCCCCGTGCGCGAAGGGCGGCTTGCCGGTGAAGAGCGAAGCGTGCGACGGAACGGTCCACGGCGCCGCCGACGAGGCCCGCGCGTACCGGGTGGCCGTCGCGGCGAAGGCGTCGATGCGGGGCGACGTCTTGCGCGGGTAGCCGTAGCAGCCGAGATGGTCCGCGCGCAGCGTATCGACCACGACGAGGACGACGTTCGGCAGGCGCACCGACGCGCCCTCTCCGCGCGGTGAGCACGCCGTCGCGAGCACGAGCAGGAGGGCGACGGCGCTGAGCACGACCTTCAAAGACGGACCTCGAGCAGGCGCTGGAGCGCGGGCGTGCTCTTCGTGTGCTCGACGGGATCTCCGCAGAACGGAGCAGAATGCCGTGCCCGCCCGGAGCCGTCAACTTCCCGTCCTGGATGGGGAATCCGCTCCTCGGCGGTCCGGTCGGGGAGCCGCCCGGCGCGCGGGCCCGGCTGCGTCTACGGCTCGCTGCGCGCCTCGCCGGATGGCCCCTTGAGCTCTACCACGTTGCCGTCGGGGTCCTTCACGTACATCGACGGACCCATGCCGCCCGCCCCGTAGCGTTCGGCGACGTCGCCGGGCGCGATGCCGTGGCGCTCGAGGTGCGCGCGCAGTGCGGCCTCGTCGAAGCGCGCGAGCGCGAGCGCGACGTGATCGACGTTGCGTCCCTCGGCGCCGGCGGCCGCGCCGCCGAGCCGGCCGAGCGGACCCGCGACGGGCACGAGGTCGATCAGCGAGGCGCCGGCGCGCAGCTGGTAGAGACCGAGCGCGTCGCTCGCGCGTTCGACGCGGCAGCCGAGGGCATCGCGATAGAAGCGCAGCGACGCCTCGACGTCGGCGACGCGCAGCACGACGTGGTCGATGGCACGGATCTCGATGGCGCTCATGGGGTTCCTCCTGCGGCCGCGGGGGCGCGCGGCGGCGGTTCGTCGGGCGCCGGCAGCACGCCTTCGCTGCGCAGCCGGGCGGCCGTGTTGCGCGTCCACTTCGCGTCGTGGTGTTGCGGCGCGAGGCGCAGCGAGTACTCGAGATCGTAGAGCGCCTCGGCGTTGCGCCGCTGGCGCAGGCGCACGCGGCCGAGCAGGTGTCGCACCTGCGGGTCGTCGCGGAAGACGCGGATCGACTCGAGGTAGGCGTTCGCGGCGCCCTCGAGATCGTCCTGCTTGTGCAGCTCGGCGCCGAGTCCCGTCCAGCCGGTGCGGCCCTCGGGGTACGCGATCGTCGCCTCGCGATACAGCAAGACCGGGTCGCCCCACTTGCGCGCGCGTCCGTGCGCGAACCCGGCGAAGAGCACCGTGACGAGCGCCGTCACGCCGAAGAGCGCGTGCAGCGCACCGACGCCGCGCCGGCGCGCCGCCGCGTCGACGACGTCCACGGCCAGCCACAGCGCGCCGGGGAGTGCGGCATACAGGTAGCGGTCGGCGAAGAGGTTGATCATCGGGATCACCTGCAGCACCGGCAGCAGCATCGCGACGAACCACCCCGCGAAGAGCCAGCGTTCGCGCCGCGCGAAACACGCACGTGTGACGACGAGCGCGAGCGCCGCGATCGCCGCCACCGGCCACACGAGGCGTGGATCGTCGATGCCGACGATCGGCGCCGGATGCACGCCGTGCACGAGGTCGAACGGCAGGAACGAGATGCGCACGTAGCGCCACGCGAGCCACGGCAGGATCTGCGCCGTCGCGATCGGGCCGCCGCCGAACCACGGCGCGACGCCGCCCTGCACCGATTGCGCGAGCAGGCCGAGCGCGAACGCGATCGCGGCGACGACGCAGAGCGGGACCAGGTCGAGCCACGCCCGCCGCAGCGCCCCCGGTTTGCCGTGCGTCCACGCGGCGAGCAGCAGCAGCGCGGGCAGGGGAATCG
>JALOQG010000115.1 GCA_025453505.1 Myxococcota bacterium
GGTGCCGGCCGGCGCGAGCGGGTGGACGCGACGCGTCTCGCGGTAGCGCGACACCAGCACTTCGTCCGCGCAGTCGAGGAAGAGCACGTCGGCGCGCGCGCCGGTCGCGCGGATCGCCTGCACGACGCTCGGGAAGCCCTTCAGGAATGCGGCCTCGCGCGCGTCGAGGGCGAGCGCGATGTCGCGGATCGGCGGGTTCGCCTTCGCGCACAGATCGACGAACTGCTCGATCAGCTGCGGCGGGATGTTGTCCACGCCGTAGAAGCCGAGATCCTCGAGCGCACCCATCGCGGTCGTGCGGCCGCTGCCGGAAAGGCCCGACACGAACACGATGCGCACGCCCGCCTCGCTCATCGACGCTCCGTGCGCTCGGCTTCCGCGCGCAGGCGATCGTCGAGACGATGCGGCGCGTTCCTGCCCGCCCGGCGTTGGAGATGATCACGCACCGCGACCTCGACCAGCGTCGCCAGGCTCCCGGCCGGACGCGCCGGAAGCAGCAACGTCGGCAGCGCCACGCCGCCGAACTCTTCGGTCGGTCGTTCGAGTCCGACGCGCTCGACGTCGAGATCCGGCCGCCATTCCGCGAGCCGACACACCAACAGGATTTCGGCGCGCTCCCGTACCGCGTCGGGTCCGAAGAGATCGGGCAGGTAGACGATCCCGACTCCGCGCAACTCCATGTGGTGACGGATGATCTCGGGCGCCTCGCCGATGAGGCGTCCCTCGGCGTCGCGATCGAGCACGACGACGTCGTCGGCGACCAGCCGATGCCCGCGTCGCACCAACTCGAGCGCACACTCGCTCTTGCCGATGCCGCTCGGGCCCACCAGCAGCACGCCGATGCCCTCGACATCCACCAGCGCCCCATGCGCCCGCGCACTCATGCCACGCTGCTCCCGATGCCCCCACCTCGTCCGCACGAAGCGTGTAGCCCATTTCCCGCGTAGCCAGCCGAAGACGAGCGGCGAGACCCGGAATTTCCCGCGTAGCGAGCCGAACGCGAGCGGCGAGACCCGGAGCTAGAACTTCGCGTCTTCTTCCTCGATGGCGCGGCAGACCTCTTCGCGGCTCGCCGCCTCGAGGAGGCGCTTGCGGAAGCTGGCGTCGCGCAGGAAGCGCGAGATCCGCGCCAGCGCCTTCAGGTGCTGGCCACCCGAGTGCTCGGGTACCACCAGCAGGAAGAACAGGTGCGTCGGCTGACCGTCGATCGAGCCGAAGTCGACGCCCTCGCGGCTGCGCGCGAAGGTGGCCAGCAGCCGCGGGAGTCCCGGGAGCTTGCCGTGCGGGATCGCGACCGCCTCGCCGATCCCCGTACTCTGGAGCTTCTCGCGTTCGACGAGCACCTCGAGGAGGCGTCCTTCGTCGAGGCCCGGTACGGCGGCGGCGAGCGCCTTCGCCATCTCCGCGAGCACGTCGCGCTTGGCGCGCGACGCGAGGTCGAGGATCACACCGTCCTGGACCAGGATGTCGGAGATCTTCATGCGAGCCCTCGTGCGCGGGCCAAGCTAGCCGACCCGGCGACGCTTCGTCGAGGATAGGAGGTTCATCGCCTCGCGGTACTTGGTCACCGTCCGGCGCGCGATGTCGATGTTGGCGGAGCGCAACATCTCGGCGATGCGCTGGTCCGAGAGCGGCCGCCGCGGATCCTCGGCCGCGATGATGCGCCGGATCTTCTCCTTGACGCTCTCGCTCGCGATCGCATCGCCCTCGACCCGGTTGATGCTCGAGTTGAAGAAGAACTTCAGCTCGAAGATACCCTGGGGCGTGTTGGCGTACTTGTTGGTGGTGACGCGGCTGACGGTCGACTCGTGCATGCCGATGTCCTCGGCCACGTCGCGCAGGTTGAGCGGCTTCAAGTACTGCACGCCGCGATCGAAGAACTCGCGCTGGTGCTTGATGATGCTCGTCATCACCTTGTAGATCGTGCGCTGCCGCTGGTGGATCGACTTGATCAGCCACATCGCCGAGCGGACCTTGTCCTGCACGTACTCGCGCGTGTCCTTGGCGACGCCTGCGCCGCCGCGCGCGAGCACGTCGCGGTACAGCGCGTTGATGCGAAGCTTCGGAAGACCGTCCTCGTTCAACACCACGTGCAGGTCGTCGCCGATCTTGTAGACGTGGATGTCGGGAATGATGTAGACGGGATCCTCGCCGCCGAAGGGACGCCCCGGCCGCGGTTCGAGCCGTCCCACGAGACGCGCCGCCACGGCCACGTCCTCGATCGGGATCGACAGCGCGCGCGAAATCCCGCGGAAGTCGCGCTTCTGGAGGGCGTCGAGGTGGTCGGAGACCAGCGCCTTCACCAACGGCTCCTCGATCTTCAGCGCGTCGATCTGGAGCAGCAGACATTCGCGCAGGTCGCGGGCCGCGACGCCCGGCGGATCGAAGAGCTGGATCTTCGCGAGCGCGCTCTCGACCACCTCGAGCGCGACGCCCGAGCGACGCGAGATCTCGTCGAGATCCGCGCGCAGATACCCGTGCTCGTCGAGGTTGCCGATGATCCAGGTCGCCGCGGCGCGCTCGGCTTCGCTGAACTCGGAGAGCTGGAGCTGCCATTCGAGGTGCTCGGTCAGCGTCTCGCGGCGGGTGAGCGTGCCCTCGAGCGAGCGGCGCTCGTCGTCTTCGCGCATCTCGCCCTGGAAGCCCGTCTGCGGGAAGGCCTCCGCGTAGTTCTGCCAGTCGATGTCCGCGATCTTCTCGGCGTCGCTCGCCTCGCGATTCTCCGGGACGTCGCCCGGCGCCTCGGTGGACGGCGCTTCCGAGTCGTGGCTGTCCGCGACGACCTCGCGCGGCAGGTCGTCCTCGGTCTCGATCGACTCCTCGAGGAGCGGGTTCTCCTGGATCTCCTGCTGCACGAGATCGGCGAGCTCGAGGCGCGAGAGCTGCAACAGCTTGATCGCCTGCTGCAGCTGGGGCGTCATGACCAGCTGCTGGCTCAGGCGGAGCTGTTGTTTGATCTCGATCGCCATGCCCTGGGTCGGCCTCTCTACACCGGAAGCTGGAAGTTCTCGCCGAGATAGATCGTGCGCACCGTCGGGTCCGCCGCGATCGCGCCAGGCGGACCTTCGCGCAGGATCGTCCCGTCCTTGATGATGTAGGCGCGATCGCAGATCGAGAGCGCCTCGCGCACGTTGTGATCGGTCACGACGATGCCGATGCCGCGTGCGCGCAGGTGCTCGACCACCTTCTTGATCTCGCCCACCGCGATCGGGTCGATGCCGGAGAACGGCTCGTCGAGCAGCATGAACTTGGGCTCGAGCACGAGCGCGCGCGCCACTTCGACGCGGCGCCGCTCGCCGCCCGAGAGAGAGGCCCCGCGCAAGTGCCCCTTGCCCGAGAGACCGAGTTCCTGGAGCAGCTCGTGCAGTCGCTCCCGGCGCACCGCGGGCCGCGGCTCGACCGTCTCGAGGATCGCGCTCACGTTCTCGGCCACCGACAGGCGCCGGAACACCGACGCCTCCTGGGGCAGGTACGTGATCCCGAGCCGCGCGCGTCGGAACATCGGGAGGTCGGTGATCTCGCGCTCGCCGAGGAACACGCGCCCTTCGGTCGGCCGCACCTCGCCGACGATCAGGTTGAACGTCGTGGTCTTGCCGGCGCCGTTCGGGCCCAGCAGTCCGACGACCTCGCCGGGCTCGACGCGCAGGTCGATCCCGCACAGGACCTCGCGGTCTCCGTAGCGCTTGCGCAAGCCGCGGGCGGCGAGCACGGGCCTGCTCAAGGCTTGGCCTGCTTCGCCGGTGCAGCGGCGGCGCGCGAACCCGACTCGGAGCTCGACGACGGCGCGACGTTGACGATCGCCCCGCCCTTCACCTTGACCCGGTTCTGGCGCACGAAGATCTCGATCTCGCGGCCCTGCACGCGGTCCTTGCCCTGCAGAAGCTCGGCGTTGCCGGTGCAGACCAGACGATCCTCGCTCTGGTAGAAGGTCGCCGCGTCGCAGAGCATCGTCTTGTCGCGCTGCGAAACGCGCACGTGACCATTGGCGACCAGCCGATCCGGCTGCGTGCCGCCCGGCGGGTACAGCGCCTCGAGTCGGTCGGAATGCACCTTCAGATCGCCCTGCTCGACGTTGACGTTGCGCGTGAAGACGAGACGCCGCCGCCCGCCCTCTTCGAGCGCCTCGAGCTCGTCCGAGCGGATCGACAGCGGCTTGTCGCCCTTGATCGGAAACATCGAAACGCCCTGCTCCGTCTCGGCCTGCGCGGGCGCGACTGCGCCGCCGCTCGCCGCATCGGTCGAGGCCTCTTTCGGCGGAACCGGCGCGCCACTCGAGGGATTGGACTGGGCGCCTGCCTCTCCAGCGAGCGGCAAGAGCCCCGCGCACACGCCGATCGCGACGATCCAAATCGCTGCCACGCGCTTCACGGTCTGGTGTTCTCCTCGACCTTGGCGCCGGCGGTCAAGCGCAGCCTCCGGTCGCGCACGTGATATTCGAAGCCTCCGCCGCGCAGCACGCGCGCGCCCTCCAGGATCTGCACCGGTGCGTCGCTGAAGGCCACGCCTCTCGCACGGTCGTAGCGGAGCCACGGGCCCACGAAGCGGCGGCCGTCGGCGAGGGTTCCCTGTACGTCGCCGCTCGCGAGCAGATCATTGCTGTCGAGGTCGAGTTCGCCGCGCTCGCACGTGATCGCCAGCGACGGCTTGCCGTCCGCTCCGGACCACTCGGCGTGGACGGCATCGAGGGTCGCCTTGCCGATGGCCTCCTCGATCACGCCCGTGACGGCCTCTACGCGAACTTCTGTCGTGTTCTCGCGCGTCGCGACGAACGCGAGCTGCTCGAGACGCATGGGAGGCGTCGCGTGGGCCGACGCAGCCGGAAGCGCGATCAACGCCACTGCGAGCGACACGAACGAACGACGGTGCGCGAGGCGCGATCGACACTGTCCCATGCAAAGACCATACCGCTCGCGGCCAGATCGAACAATGAAAATTCGCGGGAAGACGGGACGGAATCAGTCTTGGTAGCCGAAGATCGTCCGGAACGGTTCGCGCTTCGCGACCCATACGGCCGGGCGCACGATCACCCAGTCGAGCGTGACGCCGACGGGGTGCAACGCGTAAGCCGCGATGCGCAACGGATGCGCAGCGCGGTTCGGATCGTGCGAATCGGCGACGCGCGTGCGGGCATGCGGATCGACCGGCTCGACGGACTCGATCGGCTCGAACTCCTCGTCTTCGGGCGCGAGAGCCCGAGCGGGAGACGCGACGACGGCGCCGCCGAGCAGCGCGCACAACAGCAGCGAGGAGATCGGGCGAAGCACACGCCGACTCGCTTGCATGACCGTTCGCATGGCCGCGACCGTAGCGCGACCCGCCGAGTGCCGCAGCTCAGGGCGCTCCGCGGCGCATGGCGGCCTCGGTGAACAACTCCTCGGGCACCTCGCTGCCGTGATCGATCTCCTCGAAGCGCAGCACGGTGCGATGTCCGGTCTGGAGGTTCTCGGCCTCGATGCGGCGCGCAGACCAGATCCCATCCACCTGCTCCACGTCGCGCAGTCTCACGGTCTTCAGCGGCGCACCGCCCGGCTCCCAGTACTCGATGAAGCGCGGCATCCAGATCGTGGCGTCGACGCGCAGCCGCAACCGTCCGTAGCCGAGCGCGCGGGCGGTCTCCGCATCCACGGGCGTCGCGTCCACCACGATGCAGCGGTGACCGTCCACCTCCTCCTCGCCGACGCTCTCCCAGCGATAGTCCGCGAGACTCACGTGCGTCTCGTTCTTCATGTCCTCGAAGCTCAGATCCGTACCGAGGAATGCGCGGCCTCGATCCGAGAGCGCGATGCGGCGCGACTTGCGCAGCGCCGGGAGGTACAGCCACTGCGCGTCCTCGCGCGACGCGTCGTCATAGTTCCAGGTGAGAAGGGACGTGCCCTGCACGTTCGCGGGCGCATCGAAGAACAGGATCGACCGCTCGTCGGCGTCGAAGCGGCGCCGGTAGGCGCGCGTGCTGCGGGTACGCGTCGTGCCGTCCTTCTCGACGATCTCCATCACGAGCTTGCGCGTCGCGACCGCACCGGCGTCGCGCGCGTTGATGCGTCGCGCCACTTCGTCGCCGGGCGGCAGCGCGTCCTGGGCGTGCGCCGCACGCGACCCCATCGACACCGCCGACAGCGCGAACGCCGTGCACAGCGCGATCGCGCCGGTCGTCGCGATGCCCGGCATCGCCCCGCGCTTGCCACACCCTCGCCCCACGTGCGCTGGATAGGCAGAGGCCGCAGGCGCCGCAAGGGACGGGATCTAGGTGGAGAGCAGCCCCGCGAGCCGCGCGAGTTCGTCGCGGCGATGGATCGTGATCGAGCCCGCTTCCATGTGCACGATGCCGGCCTCGCCCCAGGCGCGGATCTGCTTGTTCAGGGTCTCGCGCGTGGTACCGACGAAGCTCGCCAGCTCGCTCTGCGAAAGACGCAGCGAGACGCGCACGCCGTCGGCTTCGTCGCCGCCGAACTGGTCCGCCAGCAGCAGCAGCTTCTTCGCAATGCGCGCTGCGACGCCGAGGAAGATCGTGTCCTCCAGGTATTCGGAGAGCCGCACCACGCGCTCTCCGAGCACCGCGAGCAGCTCGACCGCCGCCTCGGGATGCTCGCGCACGAAGCGCAGGAACTCGCGTCGATCGAGCACGACGAGTTCGGTCGGCTCGAGCGCGGTCACGGTGGCCGTACGCTGGCCGCCGACGAGCAGCGGCAGCTCGCCCACCACTTCGCCCGCGTCGAGCAGGTTCAGCACCACGTCGTCGCCCTCGCTCGATGTGGACGCGACCTTGAGGCGGCCGCTCGCGACGACGTAGACCTGCGCCGCCGGATCGCCCTTGTGGAACAGCACCTCGCGCGCGGCGAGGCGTCGCGTCGTCGTGGCGCCCGCCAGCACGTCGAGCTGCGCGGGCGCGAGACGGGCGAAGAGCGGCACACGCTCGATCGAGGCGCGGCGTCGATCGCGCTGCGGATCGCTTCGGCTCATCGCGGCTTGCCTCCCTGGCCGTCGGCGACGCTGCCGTATCATCGCGCGTCGTGCCCACTCGCGAAGCAAACTCCCTCGACGATTCCGCCGCGATCGCGCGCTTCGCGTTCGTACCCGGCGGCGTCGCGCTGCCGGTCGAGCGCGCGGAGGGCGTCTGGCTGCACCTGCCGGGGGGCCGCCGCATTCTCGACGCGGCGGGCGGCGCGATCGTCGCGAACGTCGGTCACGGCCGGCGCGAGGTGGCGGAGGCCGTTGCGCGTTCACTCGCGCGCAACACCTATCTGGTGCCGCCCTTCGCCACCGAGGAGCGGCTGGCGCTCGTCGAACGCCTGCGCGGCGCGTGGCTGCCGCCGTCGCTCTCACGCGTGCTGCTGACCAGCGGCGGCTCGGAATCGATGGACGCCGCGCTGCGGCTCGCGCGCCAACACCACGTGGCGGCGGGCCGCCCGGAGCGCGTGAAGATCATCGGGCGGGATCTTTCGTATCACGGCGCGACGCTCGCCACGCTCGCGGTCGGCGGCAACGCGAAGCGCCGCGCCGGTCTCGAGCCGCTCTTCTTCGCCGGCTCGGAGGCCAAGGCGCCGCCGCACTACTGCCTGCGTTGTCCGCTCGCGCTCGAGCCCGCGACCTGTGGCGTCGCCTGCGTGGACGCGATCGAGGCGCTGATCGAACGCGAAGGGCCCGAGACGGTCGCAGCGGTGGTGGCGGAGCCGGTCGTCGGTTCGACGGCCGGAGCGCTCGTACCGCCGGGCACGTACTGGCCGCGGCTCGCCGACCTGTGCCGGCGTCACGGCGTGCTGCTGATCGCCGACGAGGTGATGGCCGGCTTCGGACGCACCGGCCGGCGCTTCGCCGTCGATCACTGGAACGTCGAGCCGGACATCCTCGTCGGCGGCAAGGGACTCGCGGGCGGCTACGCACCGATCGGCGGCGTCTACGCGAGCGAGGCCGTACTCGCTCCGCTCGCGGCGCGCGGCGACGACTTCATGTTCTACACCTTCGGCGCGCACCCGGCGTCGTGCGCCGCGGCGCTCGCGGTCCTCGACATCCTCGAGCGCGAG